>DATNLV010000126.1:0-10070 GCA_035602665.1 Bryobacteraceae bacterium
CGACTGCCACACCAATTCCGCCGATTACTCGGTCTTCCAGTGCACCGGCTGCCACACCGCCACGCAAACGAACGGGGAGCACGGGGGGGTTAGAGGCTACGTCTACAACAGCACCAATTGCTACCAGTGCCATCCCAGCGGGAAAGGAGGCGGCTGACGCCGTGGCCAACAATGACGCCGGCTACCTCTTCGGCGCCGGGGTGCGAAGCGCCGTGCTGAGAACCCTCGGCTCGTCGCCCACCAACGACCGGAACAGGGCCGGGAGCCCCGGGCTGCGCTCGATCCTCATATCCGATTGGCGCGTGGCGTCGGCCGGATCGTTGTAGAACGCCGCGTTCCACCACGAGAACCCGATCACCTTGGGCCAGCGGCCGGCGATGATATCGGTGAGCGCCGCCCGCGCCCATTCCTCCTGCCCGTTCTCGACAACGTTGCCGAACTCGCACACCACCACCGGCTTGCTGGTGATCGCCATCAGACGGCCGTACGCCCAGTCCATCTGATAGCGGAATGTGGGCCGGTACTTATCCAAGGGCAACTGGCGGCCGTAGACGCTGACGCCCACCCAATCCACCCATTCATCGCCCGGGTAGTAATATTCGAACTTATTCCATGCGACCACCGGCTCATCCCACGGATCGATATGAAACACCCAGCGGATATTCAGCGCGCCCTCTTCCCGTGCGATCCGGATGATGCGGCGATAGGCCTCGCGAAAGCTGGCCGTCGCCTCCGCGTAGGTGCCTGAGCCCTTGTTCCAGAGGCCGTTCCACGGGAACCAGAAGCCGTTCGCCTCGACGCCGTACTCGGCGATCAGCGGCGAGCCGAAGCGTTTCGCGCCCTGCATCCAGCGGTGGAAGTCCGCGTCGAACATCCCCTTGTTGATGTTGGCGAGGTTGAAGACAGGGTCGGGCGTCGGGATCGGATTCCGGCTCAGCAGCATCAGCCGGATGTAGGGAATGCTGCCGCCCTCCCGGATCCAGGAGGCCGTGGGCAACGGAAACTCGCGGCCCTCATACCAGTTGTCGCAGAAGTAGACCCAGGTGGGCCGCTTCCCTACCGCGCGCTCGTAGACCGCCACGTCCGCCGCCGTGATGTCGCTGCCCATGCCGCTCTCGCCGCCGGGATAGACGCCATGGTAGAAGTAGCCCTGGGGCGGTTCGGCGACAACGGCGGGCACCCGCGCAAGCTCGCTTCCCCCGGTGCCGCAGCGCATGGCCGAGAGCACCAGGAGCACCGAAACTCCGAGACACGTCTCTAGGAAACGGGGCACGGTATCGAATATAGCGCGATGAGGTTAGGATTGCGGCGGCGCCGCCATGCCCCCGAACCTCAGCGGACGGTGTTCCAATGGCGCTGGTCGCGCTCGATCAGTTCGTCGGCTTCCTTGGGACCCCAGAAGCCGGCCGCGTAGTTGGGAAAATTGCGCGGCGGCAGCGCCGTCCACACATCCAGGATGGGCTGCACCACGTTCCAGCCGGCCTCCACCATGTCGGCCCGCCGGTACAGCGTCTGATCGCCGATCATGCAGTCGTAGAGCAGGCGCTCATAGCCGGTGCTGGGCTCTTTGCCGAAGTAGTCGGCGTATTCAAAGGCCATGTTGACCGCGCCCACGTGAACCAGCGGCCCGGGCACCTTGGCGCCGAAACGCAGCGAGATGCCCTCCTCCGGCTGGATTTTCAGGACCAGCAGGTTGGGCGTCAGGCTCTCGACCGGGGTGTCCCGGAACAGGATGAACGGCGCCCGGCGGAACTGGATCGCGATCTCCGTATAGCGCCGCGCCAGGCGCTTGCCGGTGCGGACGTAAAACGGCACATCGGCCCAGCGCCAGTTGTCGATAGAGAGTTTCAGCGCCACAAAGGTTTCGGTCTTCGAATCGGGCGCGACATCGGGCTCCTCTCGATAGCCGGGCACCGCGCCGGCGGCTTCCGTTTCGCCCTCGCCATACTGGCCGCGAACCGCCCGGCGCAGCACGTCCTCCGGCGCGAAGGGCTGAATCGCGTTCAGGATCTTGGTCTGCTCGTCGCGCACGGCGTCGGCTTGAAAAGAGTTCGGGGGCTCCATGGCGGTGAGCGTGACCAACTGCAGGATGTGGCTGGGGATCATGTCGCGCAGCGCCCCGGCATGCTCGTAGTAGCCGCCGCGGCGCTCCACTCCCAACGACTCGGCCACAGTGATCTGCACGTGGTCGATGTAGCGGCGGTTCCAGATGGGCTCGAAGATCCCGTTCGAGAAGCGAAAGACCAAAATGTTCTGAACCGTCTCCTTGCCCAGGTAATGATCGATACGGTAGATCTGGTTCTCCGCCAGTTCGCTCGAAAGTTCGCGGTTCAACGCGTGCGCCGAGGCCAGGTCCGATCCGAAAGGCTTCTCGACTACCACCCTCCGCCAGTGGCCTCCGCTCTGATCGGTGAGTCCCGCCGCGCCCAGCCGCTTGACGATCTCCCCGATCAGGTCCGGCGGGATGGCGAGGTAGTAAAGGCAATTACCCTGCGTGCCGTGTTTGGTGTCGATATCGGCCAGCAGCTTCTTCAGCTCCTCGTACACCGCCGGGTCGCGGAAATCGCCCGAGCGGTAGTACAGCCGATCGAGCAGCCAATCGCAGAATTCGCATTGCTCGGGCGCTCCGGCGAATTCGCGCAGATCATTGCGCACCCGCTGGCGATACTCGTCCTCGCTCCAACTCTCCAGCGCGAACCCGACCAGCGCGAAATCCTTGGGCAGCAGTTTTCGCTTGGCCAGGTTGAAGAGCGACGGGATCAGCATGCGCTTGGTCAGGTCTCCAGAGGCGCCGAAGATAACCATGACGCCCGGATGGCCGGGCCGGTTCGAGTCCTCGAAAAGCGGCTGCTCAGGCATTTGCCTCAATGGTAGCGTGTTACGGGCCGGCTCCCGGCGGGCTCATGCCGCGCGATCGCGAATGAGCCCGGCTTCGCGGCGGGCCATGTTGACCGCCGGCATCTCGCGCGCATGCGCTCGCCGCCCCAGCGCCAGGGCAGTAGCGGTGTAGCACGCGGCGAGTGCCGCCGTTGCGAACGGATATTCGGCGATAGCAAGCAGGCATCCGGTTCCTGCCAGCAGGGCGATCCCTGACACCGCGGAGCCCGCCGCCAGCGAAGCCAGAACGGTGACCAGCGCTTTGCTCTCGGCCCGGGCGGCTGCCAGGCAAGCGAACGTGGCGGCGGCCACGACAAGGAACGCCCAAGCCACCGCCGGGCTTTGCCCACCACCGGTGCTGAGCATCCAGGCCAGAACCGTATTCGCTATCCAGAACGCACCCCACCGGCGATCGGCGGCCGCGCCTAACACGTGCCCGGCCTCGTAGGCGAACAGAGCGGCGAACGGCGCCAATAGCAGGGTCTTGTGGCCGCCACCGAACCAGTGCGCCGTGTCCGCCGAGAGCAGGAAGGCCGCACCCGATAGTCCGTACAGACCGAGGATAGACGGGGTCATTTCTACTCTTTCCTCCTTCGTGTACGGCGCTATGGGCGCCGACACACGGATCAAGAGCACGGAATGTGCCATCGTCTGCAAGTCGATGGATGTAAATGAGGCCATCCCCGCGACCGCACTGCGGGAGTGGAAGATTTTTCCGGATGCGGCGGTCAGGTTCGCTCCTTGTCACAATAGAATTACGGTGCGCGCCGAGGAAGTCAAAGAACTCGCCGTCGATTGCGGCTTCGACCTGGCCGGCGTCGCCGCCGCCGTGCCACTGCCCGAGGCGGAGTTCTACCAGGAGTGGGCGCGGCAGGGCAGGGCCGGCGAAATGCGATACCTCACGGATCGCCGGGGCGGCATGCGAGCCGATCCACGGAGCCTTCTGCCCTCCGCCCGTTCCATCCTCTGCGTGGGCAAGCTCTACAACGGACCCGAGCCCTACTCCACCCGCTTCAACGAGCCCGAGCGGGCCTGGATTTCCCGCTATGCCTGGGGCGGCGACTACCACGACGTGCTGCGTCGCGGCCTCGAACAGTTCGTCGGCCGGCTTCGAGCGCGCATGGCGGAACCGTTCGAATGGAAGATCGCGGTGGATACGGCGCCGCTGCTCGAACGGGCCTATGCGCGGCGAGCCGGCCTCGGTTGGATCGGCAAGAATACCTGCCTGATTCGGGAAGGGGCCGGCTCCTGGTTCTTCCTGGGCGAGCTGCTGGTATCGCTCGCGCTCGAACCGGACACGCCGCCTCCGGACCGCTGCGGCACCTGCACCCAATGCATCGACGCGTGCCCGACCGGCGCGCTTGCCCCGACCGGGCGCGAGCAGCCGGCCTGGGCCCTGGATTCGAGGCTCTGCATTTCCTACCTCACCATCGAGCTGCGCGGGCCGGTGCCGGGCGCCTTCGAGGCGGGGATGGGCCGGCACGTCTTCGGCTGCGACATCTGCCAGGACGTCTGCCCCTGGAACCGCGATGCGCCGGTGACGAACGAGCCGGCGTTCCGGCCGCGCCACTTCGCGCCACCGATCGAGAAGTTGGCCGCGCTGACCGAGGAGGAGTTTCGGGAGATGTTTGCCGGAACCCCGGTCGAGCGTTCGCGCTACGAAGGCTTCCGCCGCAACGTGGCGATCGCGATGGCCAATCTTCGGGAGAAGCGCTGACCGGCGGCGTAAAATAAGAAGTGGCAATGCGCCTCCCTGCCCTCCTGCTGATCTCGGTGGCCGTCGCGGCCGCCGCTCAAGATGACCTCGTCGTCCGGGGCTATCAGCACTTCTACAACCTGCAATACGACCAGGCGCTGGCGGACTTCCGCCGCTACGTGGCGCTGGCGCCCAGCGACCCGAATGCCTTCAACCACGTCGCCGAAGGAGTTCTTTACCGCGACATGTTCCGCGCCGGCGCGCTCGAAACCGAACTCGTCAGCGGCAACAATCCCTTTCTCCGCCGCGCCAAGGTGGACGCCAGCCCCGAGGACCAGAACGAATTCGACTCCAGCATCGCGCGCGCGATGGCGCTGGCCCAGGATCGGCTCAAGACGAATCCGCGCGATACCGGCGCGCTCTATGCCCTGGGCGTCTCCTACGGCCTCAGGGGCAACTACGACTTCCTGGTGCGCAAAGCCTGGAAGGATGCGCTGAGCGATGCCACGTCCGCGCGCAAAGCCCACACCCGCGTCACCGAGATCGACCCGGCGAACGTCGATGCGCGCATGGTGCAGGGGCTGCACGATTACATTGTCGGCAGCCTTCCGCTTCACTGGCGCCTGTTCGGTTTCCTGATCGGCTTCCATGGCAACAAGGAAGAGGGCATTCGCGAGGTTGAGATGGTCTCCCGGATCGGCAAGGTCAACCGGCTGGACGCCGAGTTCCTGCTGTGCGCGATCTACCGCCGGGAGAGGATCTCCGCGCGCGCCATTCCGTTGCTCGAAGACCTGATCCGGCGTTTCCCGAACAACTACCTGCTCCGCATGGAGCTGGCCCAGATGTACAGCGACACCGGAAAGAAGGCTCAGGCACTGGCCGCCCTGGCCCAACTACGCGCGCTCAAAGCCGCCGGGGCCCCCGGCCTGCTCACCCTGCCCATTCAGAAGATCGACTATGCGGAGGGCAACATCGATTTCTGGTACAACGATCTGGATGCCGCGCTGGTGAACATACGCCGGGCGGCCACCGGCGCCGAGGAACTGGACCTCAACACGGGAGTGCTGGCATGGATGCGGCTGGGCCAGATCTACGACTTGATGGGGCAGCGGAGCCTGGCGCTCGGCGCCTACCGGCACGCCACCGAGTTCGCGCCCGATTCGGAAGCGGCGCACGAGTCGCGCCGGTATCTGGGGAGTCCCTACCAACGCAGAACGAAGGGATAGCTCACGCCTCGGCCGTGGCCGAAGACCGGCCTATTCCTCCACCGTTACTTTGACCGGCTGCTCGATCTCCTTCGTCGCGTCCTTCTTCAGGCGCACCACCACGGCAAAGCGGCCGGGTTTCAGCGACGCAGGAACCTTGATCTTGATCGACTTGTCGGCCTGCTCCGTGATGGCGGCCTTGAAGTCCGATGTACCGTCGGTCAGGATGATACCGGAGACGTACGTCTGGTCGAGGTAGTCTCCTTCCAAGGTCACCACATCGCCGGCCTTGACCGAATCCGGGGCGACGGTTCGGACCTGCGGCGTGGCCGTGTCAGCCAGCAGAATTGTCGAACCGATCAGAGCGGCGAGGAGGAGCCCCACAATAACAGACGTTCTCATCTCGTAAACGCCTCCAACAGAAGATGCTAGACCCTAAACTACGGGAATGCAAGCGAAGACTGGGCCCAACTAGATGAAGGCGCCGCAACTCAGCCGCAAGCCCACGCGTCTACAATGGTTATGAGGGGACCAATGCGCTACGCAATCTTACCGATTCTGGCCTGCACCATGCTCGCTGCCGACGACGCGGGCTCGCGGAAGGTGGAACAGACCAGCCTTGGCGACGCTCAGGTGCAGGAGATCATCACCAGATTCGCCGCCAAGGAGGCGGACTTTGCCAAAGCGCGCGAGAACTACACCTATCGCCAGTCGGTGAAGGTGCAGGAGACCGATCCGGAGGGCAAGGCCACCGGCCAGCACGAGATCGTCTCGGACATCATCTTCACGCCGGACGGCAAGCGGACCGAGCACGTGGTCCGCGCCCCCCTCGACACCCTCAAGAACATCCAGCTCACGCCAGAGGACGAGCAGGACCTGCGCAACGTGCAGCCTTTCGTCCTCACCACGGCGGAGATCCCGAAATACTACGTCCGCTACCTGGGCAAGCAAATGGTGGACGAGATTCCGGCCTATGTTTTCGCCGTCAAGCCGAAGAAGCTCGAGAAAGGCCTGCGCTACTTCCAGGGCGAAATCTGGGTGGACGACCGCGACATGCAGATCGTCAAAACCTACGGGCGCGGGGTCGGAATCGTCGGCAAGGACAACGAGTTCCCGAAGTTCGAGACCTATCGCGAGCAGATCGACGGCAAGTACTGGTTCCCGACCTATACCCACGCGGATGATACGCTGCAGTTCCGGGAGGGGCCGCAAGGCATCCGCATGTTGGTGACCTATAAGAACTACAAGCAGTTCAAGAGCGACGTGAACATCCAATACGGCGATGCGGTCGGCGGCGATCAGCCCAAGAAGCCGGAGCCGGCCAAGCCGTAGCCGGCCCTGGCCGGCAGCTGTCAGCCTTCAGCTATCAGCCATCAGCTACACCGTGAGCGGGCTGCTGATGGCACTGTGCCCTCCCGTCCGACCCCCGGATTCGGCCGTTTAGCTCGGAAAACGTACCACACGGTCCGATTGCCTCGTTCGCGGCCCTATGTAATGATCTAATAAGCCCTTAAGTACGTTTTGGAAGTATGCGCAAAGTACCCCTGGTCGACTCGCTGAGAATCATTGGCCGCGGGTCCTTGAACTGGATGGCGGACCGGCCCCTGTGCGTCTCGTTCGAGGTCACCGATGCCTGCACCTGCTACTGCAAGCACTGCGACCACGGCGGTCCCCGCGACGAGTCCCGCAACCTGAAGCCCGCCGACTACCGGCGCTACATGGAGACGCTGAAGCCGTGCGTGGTGCAGGTGTCGGGCGGCGAACCGCTGATGCGCCCGGACCTGGTGGAGATCGTGCGCTCCATCAAGAACGGCGCCACGGTCCCGTATTCCATCCTGGTCTCGAACTGGTCCGAAATGACCGAGGAGCGGTACCTGGCGCTGCGCGAGGCGGGCATCGATCAGTTCTCCGTCAGCCTGGATTTCCCGGATGACCGCCACGACGTGTTCCGCGGCCTCCCGGGCCTGTTCGATCACCTCAGCCAGATCATGCCGCGCCTGGCCGCCCTGGGGCACGACGACATCGTCCTGAACTCCTGCATCACCAGCGAGAACCTCGAGGAAATCAACACCCTGGCCGACATGGCGCGCGCCTGGGGCGTGAACCTCTGCTACAGCGCGTATTCCGCCCGGCGCACCGGCTGCCGCGACTACTTCCTGAACACGCCCGAGCAACTGGCTACGCTGAACCAGCAACTGGACGGCGTGGAGCGGCGGCGCGACCAGACTCGCTGGATTGTGAACTCGACCAGCACGCTTGACGCCACGCGGCGGTATTTCGAGCACGGTGGAACGCCGGGCTGCAAGGCCGGCCTGCGATTCCTGGTAGTGACCGCCGACGGCTTCCTGCAGCCTTGCTCGATGCAGTTCAAGAAGTACCCGCTCGAGAGCCAGGCCGAAATGGTCCGCGAGTTCAGCGCGAACAACACCTGCGACGAGTGCTACGTCTCCATCCGCTCCTATCTCGACAAGAGTTTCCCGCGCCTGCTGTGGGAGAACGTGAGCGGGTTCCTCTCGATCAAGCCGCGCCTGGAACCGCCGGCGGAAGCGTAGGTGCGGTTGCTGGCGCGCGCGGTTCGGGGCGAGGCGCGGCCCGAAATGTGACGAACGCGATCGCGTCGGTTTCGTGAAGGATGTCTGCGGCACGCCCACCCTGCCAGCCCGCGTTGGAGGGTGTCGAAGTGACGAAAAGTGATGAACGGCCATTGGGGTCGTTGGCGATGTCTCCGGGACGCGGCCCGGTTGCGGCATCAGGTTCATTCCTGGTGGAGAGCCGCCTTTTTTCGTAACGCACGCCGGGCGGGCCGGCAGTGTAGGGTGTCGAAGTGACGAAAAGTGTCGAACGCGGATTGATTGGTTCGCGAGTTGAAGACATGGCGCCACCGACTCGAGAGTAACTCGGGGTGGATTGTTGTCAAGGCCTCGGAATTCGCATGCGATTGAAACGCGGGCGAATCGAGAAATGCAATCGGCGTGATGCGCGTTTCGGGGCGGAAGCAGCGGGGATTAACTCTGATCGAGCTGATCGTGGCGTTCACGATCCTGATGCTGCTGACGACGATCTTGTGAGGTTGCTGTCCCCGGCCCGAAGGTCTGATTGTCATTGCCCAACCCTGAGAAGAACTGAGCGGTCATAGCTGCTACCTGCGCCGATGCCATGGCGCACTATCCTGCGCTTGCCGGGCCTAGTCTGCAGTTCCTCCCGTTACTTGGGCCAATAGTCGTCTCACTATTAATGAAGAAACAGGCGTAGCACTCCGACCGACATCCATCGTCCAGACACGTCGGCAAGGATTATCCAACCCACGCTTGCCACAAGAAGCAATGAGAGCATCGCCACCCTCACTGATTGCCCCTGATTCCGGATGACCTTTCGCGCAATCGAGGCGCACCGGAGATTTCCGAACGCAGCAATGGAGCCAAGAAGGACTCCAGCGAAAATGCAGAGGCTGTAAGCTGCCATACTCGCGTGCTGTGACCTCGCTGTTCCGCTCGCAGAAGCAATTGAGGCGATTAGACAAATAGCGGAGAAGAGGTGCCAAATTGTCATTGGTGGCAGCCGCCTGCTCCATATCCTGCCCCGCCAGCAATTGCTGCACCCCCGCCAAGAAGATCGGGGCCCTTGGCAAAAGCCCCTTGGAGGTTGCCTGAGATGCTATTCCCTGCACGGAACGGATTTGTGAGTTTCGTCAACCCTGAAAAGTCGAGCAAACCGGATGGCCCACTCGTCTCGCCGGTGATTGAGAACCTTACGCCATAGCTGGTTGCACCGCCAACTGCTAACCCACCCGCCAGGGAACCGAGGCTATAAGCAAGGCCCGTCTGGTTCCCACTCTGCAGGTTGGAACTGATACTCTGATATAGCTTATAGCCTCCATACGCGCCGGCTGCCAGCAAGCCCGCGGTAACAACTTCAGGAGCGAGCACCGCGCTTGCGAGAACGGTAGCCCCGGCTACGACAAGCGATCCCGCAGCACCGCTTACTAGGCCTTTGACGAAGCAACCAGTTTTACTTGGGGGCAGGCTTCCCCTTGCTAGCGGTTGTTGGCGCGCGCCCGGCGGCGATCAACACAGTCAGGTCAGGGGACGATACATAACTGATGGTGAATCCGTCGCCGTTTGGGCCTGGCGTCACAACCTTCGTCAGGCTCGACCCGGAGTAAGGGTTTACAAACCAGACGTCTCCAGCCCCGATCAGCGATATGTTATAGGCGCCGCCGGAGCCGTAGATTTGACGCCAGGGCATCTGGGTCTGCTGAGCTTGGTCTGCGCACGCGCCGCCTGGCTGGCAAT
>DATNLV010000017.1:0-2398 GCA_035602665.1 Bryobacteraceae bacterium
GCCAGTTTGCGCTCAGCGGGCAGGCGGAATCGGAAGCGCGCGCATCGCTCATCGCTGCCCGCGCCGCCCTCGCCTCGGGCGATGCCAACGCCGCCCGCGAGCTCGCCGCCGCCGCCCAGCATTCCCTGGCGGCGCTCTACCAGACCTGGACTCCGGAAGCCCGCGCCTCTTACGACGCCCGGCCGGACGTCCACCAATGGCGCAGCCAGCTCACCCGGCTGGTGGCCGAACCCGCGCCCAGCCGCGCCGCTGCCGGCGCACCAACTCGATGACCCCAATGGAGACGCCCATGCGCATGCTCAACCTCTTCGCCCTCTCGATGCTCACCCTTTCGGTGGGCCTGGCGGCCGACCACCCCATTACCATCAGCAATGACTCGCCTCTCACGCTCGGGCACGATAGCTGGAAGCCCATCAACGATCAGCAGGTCAGCAGCAGCGTCACGGACACGGTACGCCGCGTCGCGGTCTCGTCGGACACCACCGGTCCCTGGCTTCTCAACTTCAACGGTGAGGCGTTCACGCTCGACCTGGACTACGGCAGCACCCATCTCACCGTCACCGCGAACAATGGGAAGGCCGCCGTCGTGACGGTCGACCCCAATACGTCGTTCCAGAAACACTTCGACTTCAAGAACAACCAGTACATAAGCAAGAACCCGAACGCCACCATCACGAATGTGACCGTCAAGAAAGCCGGCGTCGACCAGCACGCCCCGCCCGCCTTCCTCGGGGCCAACAAAATCACCGTTTGCTATGGGAAGCCCACGTCCAAGTCGCTGCCTGAGTGCAAGTGATCGGCGCGGCAACCTAAGAACCAAAGGAGACTTAAATGCACAAATTCAAGTTCCTGGCCCTGTCGGCGCTCACCCTCTCTGTGGGCCTGGCGGCCGACCACCCCATCACCATCAGCGGCGGATCGCCTCTCCGCGTCGAGCACGATAGCTGGAATCGCAAGGACGACCACACCCTCGCCACCTCGGTCCACGGCACGGTGCGGAGCGTCGAGGTCACCTCGGCGAGCGGCGGTCTCCAGCCCATCGTCTTCAACGGCGAGATGCTCGAGCTCCACCTGACCTTCGGCACCATCCACCTCACCGTTCTCACGGACCCGCAAGGCCAGGACCCCGTGGTGAGGTTCGACGTCAAGACGTCGCTCAAGAAGCACTTCCGCAAGAAGGATGCGACCGCGTTCGAAAGCGTGGCGAGCGACGGCTCGGTCCAGGAGCTGGTGCTCAAAAAAGGCGGCGCCAGCCAGGACCTGGGCGCCATCTCCGGCCACACCGTAATCACCATCCACTACGAGTGACGGTGTCTCAACCCACCAGTGGCGGGCCCGCGGCGAGCGCATAGCTCGTGCTGCGCCCGCCTCCGGGACTGCGGACCAGAAGGCCGCCTTCCACCAGGGGCAGAATGTCTCGCAGGGCCGTGTCCTGAGAACACTTCGCGAGCTTCGCGTATCTCGACGTGGTCAGCTTGCCCTCGAATCCATCCAGCAGACGGTTCAGCACCAGCCGCTGGCGTTCATTCAACGCGAGCGCGGAAACGGAATCCCAGAAGCGTGCTTTGGCGAGCACGGCTCCTAGGGTCTTCTGCGCTCCGTCGATGGCGCGGCCCAGACAGCCGACAAACCACTCCATCCACGACGTGATGTCCAGCGTTCCTTTCTGCGCCCGCTCCAAAATGTCGTAGTAGGCCGCGCGCTCCGGGCGGATCTGCGCCGACATGCTGTAGAACCGTTGCGGGCTGCTCTCGGACCGCGCCAGCGCCATATCGGCAATGGCGCGCGCAATGCGCCCGTTGCCGTCCTCGAACGGATGGATGGTGACAAACCAAAGGTGAGCGAGCCCGGCCTTTAGCACTTCATCGGTCTCGGCGGGCTGGTTGAACCACTCGAGAAAGGCCGCCATTTCCCGGTCTAGCCGTGCCGCCTGGGGAGCTTCGAAATAGACATGCTCCCTCCCCACCGGCCCGGAGACGACCTGCATCGGACCCGCCCTGGTCATACCGCTGCGCCCGGTGGGGAACAGCGAGGCGTGCCACGCCAGAAGCCTCTCCGCGGTTAGCGGTTGGTCGTAACTCCGCGTGGCGTCGAGCATCATCTCGACAATGCCTTCGACATCGCGGTCCGCAGGCTTCAATGCGCCGATATCCAGGCCCAGACGGCGCGCAATCGAGGATCGGACCTGCTCCGCGTCCAGCCTCTCACCCTCGATCTCGCTGCTCTTGATCACATCCGCGCTGAGGGTTTCGAGAACCGCCTCCTGCCGGAGCTTGAACCCGAGTGCTTCCATGTGGCCCATCAACCTCCCCTGCCGGTGGCGCACGTTGGCCAGAGGCTCGACCAGGCGATCCTGGCTCCAATGGAACCGAGGCCAGCCGGGCGCCGCAAAAGTCAG
>DATNLV010000053.1:0-10193 GCA_035602665.1 Bryobacteraceae bacterium
TATCGCGGGAAGGTGAAGCTCGCCACCAAGCTCCCCTGCTGGATGATCCACACCGCCGCCGACATGGAGCGCTACCTGACCATGCAGCTCGAGCGGCTCAACACCACCCACATCGACTACTACCTCGTGCACGGCCTCCATGGCGGCGCCTGGGACAGCATGGCCGCCCTCGGCGTCCTCGAATTCCTCGAACGCGCCAAGGCCGATGGCCGCATCGTCAACGCCTGCTTTTCCTTCCACGGCGACCTGCCGGACTTCAAACGCATCGTCGACGCCTACCCCTGGGTCATGTGCCAAATCCAATACAACTTTCTGGACGAGGCCCGCCAGGCCGGAACGGAAGGTCTCGAATACGCCGCCTCCAAGGGCTTGGGTGTCGTGGTCATGCAGCCTTTGCGAGGCGGCATGCTCGGCTATGTTGCGCCACCGCCGCCCGTCGCGGCGATCCTGAACGAGACCTCGGACGGCCGCACTCCCGCCGCCTTGGCGCTGAGCTGGGTGTGGAACCATCCACAGGCCACCCTGGCCCTTTCCGGGATGAACGACGAGGCTCAGATCGAAGAGAACCTGGCCCTCGCCTCCCGCACGCATCCGCTTTCCATGAGCGCCGCCGAGCTCGCCCTGATCGCCAGAATCGCCCGCAAGTATCAGGAGATCGTGAAGGTCGGCTGCACCGGCTGCGGATACTGCAAGCCCTGCCCCAGCGGAGTCAACATCCCTGATTGCTTCGACACCTACAACCATCTCCACATGTTCGCCGACCCCGGCGGCGCGAAGTTCGTCTACGCCCTCCGCATGAGCGGCATGCTCTCGGGCGAGCCGGCCTACGCGTCGCAATGCGTCCGCTGCGGCGACTGCATCGAGAAGTGCCCGCAGTTTTTGCAGATCCCCGACCTGCTCGAAGACGTGGCCGCAGAGCTCGAAGGCCCTGACCTAAAAGCCCGGGAAGACATGGTGCGCCACGTGATGGCCATCGCCTGATCGTTCAACCTGACCCACGACTGCTACAATCGAACTGGTAGTTCGGAGGTACCAATGGATCGTACTGCTATTCTTAGAGGCAACCCAGTAACGCTCGCCGGCTCGGAGCTGCATCCCGGCGACGCGGCGCCCGATTTCACCTGCGTGGACACCGCCCTGAAGCCCGTCACCCTGGCCGGCACGGGTCACGGAGTCCGCATTTTCAGCGTGCTTCCGTCGCTCGACACGCCGGTCTGCGACGCCCAGACCCGGCGCTTCAACGAGGAGGCCGCTAAGCTGTCGGGCGTAGACATCTACACCATCAGCGTCGACCTGCCCTTCGCGCAGCGCCGCTACTGTAATTCGTACGCCATTGATCGCGTGAAGATGCTCTCGGACCACAAAGACGTGTCCTTCGGCCGCAACTACGGCACGCTTCTCGAGGATCTCCGCTTAGAGTGCCGCGCGATTTTCGTATTGGATCGAGACAACGTGATCCGTTATGTCGAATACGTGAAGGAGACGGGCGAGCATCCCGATTACGAGCCGGCGCTGCGGACCGCCAGGGCGCTCGCGGGCGAGGCCCAGTCCGCTTGACAAGCGCATAACCCTAATCCTATCATGTGGTTTGCCGTTGGCCAGCGGTTCAACGACCGTTCGGACGCCTGCAGAAGGAGGATGTTTTGATCAAGCTCGACATCATCAACGAGGTTGTCAATCGCACCGGCATCACCAAAACGAAAGCGGAAATGGCCGTCGAAACCGTTTTCGAGAGCATGAAAAGGGCTCTGGGGCAGGGCGAACGGATCGAGTTGCGCGGCTTCGGAATTTTCAACGTGCGTCCTCGCAAAACCGGAATCGGTCGGAATCCTCGCACCGGCGCGGAGGTTTCCATCCCTCCCGGCAAAGCCGTCCGCTTCAAGCCCGGCAAGGAATTGCAGTCATTGCAGTAGTTCTGATCTGTGTCACCTCAGGGCAATAGTCCCGTTACAGGTCTGTCCGTCCCGTCGAACGGCGCCGGTGTCCGTTTGCGGCGCTTCTGGAGAGGCTCCGGCCGCCCGCGCTACTGGCTGCATGCCCTGCTTCTGCTGCTGACTCTGGTCACAACCACCGCCATCGGCGCGCGCCTGGTTGCGAACTTCCGCGACAACCTGCCCGCCTTCGACCTGGAGCGCGACCTGGCGGCCATCGTCGCGATGTGGTCCCACCCGCTCGAGCTGATCGGTGGGTTGCCGTTTTCGCTGACGCTGCTGACCATCCTGCTGGCACACGAGTTCGGCCACTACCTGGCCTGCCGCTACTACCGCGTCGACGCCAGCCTGCCCTACTTCATTCCGTTCCCGTCCTTCATCGGGACACTGGGCGCTTTCATCCGCATTCGCTCTCCGATCTACTCGCGGCAAGTGCTCTTCGATATCGGGATCGCCGGTCCGCTGGCCGGCTTCGTCTTCCTGCTGCCCGCGCTGGCGATCGGCCTGGCTTACTCGAAGATCCTGCCGGGCATCGCCAATCGCGGCGACCTCGTCATGGGCGTGCCGCTGCTGATACGGGCGCTCGACAAGGCCATCTTTCCGGGGATATCGCCGGCCGACATTTACCTGCACCCGGTGGCGCGCGCGGCCTGGGTCGGCATCTTCGCCACCGCTTTGAACCTGCTCCCCATCGGCCAGCTCGATGGCGGGCACATCCTGTACTCGTTCGTCGGCGACCGCCATAAGCTGCTCTCGAAGATCTTCGTGGTGGCCCTGCTGCCGCTCGGGTTGTTCACCAGGTACTGGCCCTGGTTTCTGTGGGCCGTGCTGCTCTACATCTTCTGCCTGCGGCACCCGTCCATCTTCGACTCGTCCCGCTTGAGCCCTGGCCGGCGCTGGCTCGGCTATCTTGCGCTGGCGATCTTCGTCCTGTGCTTCATGACCACGCCGCTGTTCGACTCCCGATGAAGATCTCCGCCACCATCATCGCCTGCAACGAGGAACGCCGCATCGCCCGCGCGATCGAGAGCCTGCGCTGCTGCGACGAGATCGTTGTCGTCGATAGCGGCTCGACCGACCGCACCGTCGAGATCGCGCAGCAACTCAACGCGCGCGTGATCGAGAGCCCCTGGCCCGGCTACGCCAAGCAGAAGAACCTGGCGGCGGCGCAGGCGGCCAACGACTGGATTCTCTCGCTCGATGCCGACGAGGCGCTGAGCGAAGCGCTCGAAGCCGAGATCTGGCAACTGCGGAAGAAGGGCCCCGAGTTCGACGCCTACACCATGCCGCGCATGGCGCAGTACGTCGGCCGCTGGATTCTGCACTCGGGCTGGTATCCGGACCGCAAGGTCCGCCTCTACGACCGGCGGCAGGCCAACTGGGTGGGCGAGTTCGTCCACGAGAGCGTCGAGGTGCACGGCACGGTGGGCCACCTGAAGTCGAACATCCTGCACTACACCTACGACTCCATCTCCGAGCACGTTCGCACGCTCGACAGCTACACCACGCTCGCGGCGCAGGAGATCGTCTCGCGCCACGAGACCGTCGGATGGCGCGTCCTGTTGATCGAACCCGTCTGGACCTTCCTGCGCACCTACGTAATCCAGCGCGGCTTTCTTGACGGCCCCGAAGGCCTGATGATCGCCTATATGGCCGCCTTCTACACGTTCCTCAAGTACGCCAAAGCCCGGAACATGTCGTAGTGCCGCGTGGGGCAGGCGTCCACGCCCGCGCCCGCGGCGGCTGCGCCGGGCAGGCTCAGGCCAATACTTCGTCGTAGACCCGCAGCACCGCTTCGGCCGTGCGCCTCCAGGTGAATTGGCGAGCACGCGCGCGGCCTCGCTCGATCAGGTCACGCCGCAGGGCTTGGTCCTCCACCGCACGCGTGCACTGGGCCGCGATGCCTTCGACGTCAAGCGGATCGGCGTACAGCGCGGCGTCGCCGCCCACCTCGGGCAGGGAAGAGGTGTTCGACGTCACCACCGGCAGGCCGTGCGCCATGGCCTCGAGGACCGGAAAGCCGAAGCCCTCTTCGAGCGAGGGAAACAAGAGCGCGCTGGCGGATTCATACAGAACCGGCAGCCGCTCCGCCGGAACGAATCCGAGCCGGACAACGCGGTGCTCCAGGCCCTGGTCTCTGATGAACGCGTGGATGGCCTCCGCGCCATAGCCGTCGCCGCCCACCATCACCAGGCGGTAGCGCTCCGGCAGCAGCGCCAGCGCCCGCAGCGCGTTTACCAGATTCTTGCGCGTCTCCAGGTTGCCGACGCTCAGCAGCATCTCGTTGCCCGTGCCCACCAGCCGTTCTCGCTCCGAGGGCCGCGTTTCGGAAGGCTCGTCCACGCCGCAGGGAATCGTGCGGATCCGCTCCGCCTCCACGCCGCAGTGAGTCTGCAGCTGCCGCGCCGTGTACTCGGAGTCGGTGATGACGCGGGCCGCGCGCTCGACCGCTTCGCGCAGCAGCGCGGAAAACCGCTGCTGGAATTCCGGCGTCGAATAGTCGCGTCCGGTGATGGGGAACGCGTCGTGGACCGTCACCACCTCCCGCCTGAACCGGAACACGGGCGGCCGTTGCGCCAGGCTGTGAAACAGATCCGCCTGCCGTGGCAGCCAGAACGTCAGGGGCCGCTGGAAGAGCCGCACAGGACACCCCGGCAGTCGCAGAAACTCGCTGCGGCGGTTCCATCGGGACAGCCGGTAACAGACCAGGAACCTGTGCGCCGACTTCAGTTCCGCCAGCGACTCGATCAGACGCCGCGAGTAGGTCGCGATGCCGGTGGGACGCGCTCCCAGCGTGTACGTGGCGTCGAGCCCGATGGTGGCCATTTCAGGTTTAGTGTATCAGGGAGGTATTCTGAACCAATGGTGCAACAGCGCGCTCTCATTACCGGCATCAGCGGACAGGACGGCTCCTACCTGGCGGAACTGCTGCTCTCGAAGGGATACGAAGTGCACGGCATCGTGCGGCGTGTGGCCATCGAGGACCCCGAGCATCGCCTGGGCCGCATACAGCACCTCGTGGACCGCATCGTATTGCACGCCGGCTCCCTCGAAAGCTATGCCAGCATGCATGCGGTGGTGAGGCAGAGCCAGCCGCATGAATGCTACCATCTGGCGGCGCAGAGCTTCGTCTCGTATTCCTTCGAGGACGAGTTCTCGACGCTCAACACCAACATCAACGGTACGCACTACCTGTTGTCGGCGGTGAAGAGCGAAGCGCCCGATTGCCGCTTCTATTTCGCGGCTTCGAGCGAGATGTTCGGACGCGCCGAGGAGACTCCGCAGAACGAACGCACGCGCTTCCACCCGCGGTCCGCCTACGGAATCAGCAAGGCGGCCGGCTACGAGCTGACCCGCAACTACCGCGAGGCGCACCGTCTGCATGCCAGCAGCGGAATCCTCTTCAACCACGAGTCGCCGCGGCGTGGCTTCGAGTTCGTCTCCCGCAAAATTACCGCCGCCGTCGCTCGCATCGTCACCGGGCGCGGAGGCAAGCTGAAACTGGGGAACATGGAGGCCCGCCGCGATTGGGGCTACGCGCCCGAGTACGTCGAGGCCATGTGGATGATGCTGCAGCGGCCCGAACCGGACGACTACGTGGTGGCGACCGGTGAAACCCATTCGGTCCAGGAGTTCGCCGAGCTGGCGTTCTCCCACGCAGGGTTGGACTGGCGCGAGCACGTCGAGATCGACCCGGTTCTGTACCGGCCGGCCGAGGTGGAGTTGTTGCTCGGCGATGCCGCCAAGGCCCGTCGCACTCTGGGCTGGAAACCGGCCACCTCGTTCGAGGGTTTGGTGCGCTCGATGATGGACGCGGACCTGGCGCTCGCCAAGGCGCGCTGAAGCGAGAATGATCACTCTGCATGTCGATCTAGGCCGGCAATGGCGCGGCGGGCAGAGCCAGGCGCTGCTGCTTATGCGCGGTCTGCTGGAGCGGGGGCACGGCGCCGAACTGGTGGCCAGGGCCGGCTCGCCGCTGGCCGTGCGCGCTCTCGCCGCAGGCGTCAAGGTTCACCCCCTCTGGCACCTGCTGCACGCCGAGCCCTACGCGCTGGTTCACTGCCACGACGCTCACGGCCTCACCGCCGCATGGGCCGCCGGCGCCGCTCGTCAATCGCGCCTGGTGGCCTCGCGCCGCGTCGCCTATCCGCTGGCGCGCAACCCTCTGGCGAAGGCCCGATACCGCGCGGCGCGGATCGTCGCCGTATCGAACTTCGTGCGGGCGAGCGTGATCGCATCCGGAGTGCCGGCCGCGCAGGTCGATGTGGTCTACGATGGCGTCGAGCTGCCGGAACTCGCTCCGCCACCGAGCGCTTCGCGGAGGCTGGGATGCGTCGGCTACTTGCTGCCGGAGAAGGGACAGGAGTTGCTGATCCGGGCTCTGCCGCTGGTGGTCGCCCGCTATCCGGACGCCAGCCTGCTGCTGGCCGGGGATGGGCCTTGCCGCGTCAGGCTCGAACGGCTGGCCTCGGAATTGGGAATCGCGCAGGCGGTCGAATTCGCCGGGCATGTCGAGGATGTGGCGGCGGTGTACCGAAGCCTGGACGTCTTTCTGTTCCCGTCGCTGGCCGAGCCGCTCGGCAGCGCACTGCTGACGGCGATGGCGTACGGGCTGCCCGTGGTCGCGCGGCCGTCGGGAGCGGTGCCCGAGGTGATCGAAGACGGCGTCAATGGCCTGTTCGGAGGCGAGGCGCCGGGCGCATTTGCCGGGGCGGTGCTGCGCGTGCTTGATGACGCGGAGCTGGCCGCGCGGCTGGGCGCCGCCGCACGCCTCGCGGTCGAGCAGCGGTTCAGCGCGGACGCCATGATCGAGGGCACTCTACAGGTGTACCATCGGGTATTGGCATGCTAGAAGCCCTCGTTGCACTCGTCGCCGGACTGTTGATCGGCAGCTTTCTCAACGTTTGTATTTATCGGATGCCTCGCGACCTCTCGGTGGTGGCGCCGCGCTCGTTCTGCCCGGCTTGCGAGCATCCGATCGCCTGGTACGACAACATCCCGATCGCCAGCTTCGCGGTGCTCCGCGGCCGCTGCCGGCACTGCGGCGAGCCCATCCCGATACGGTACGTGCTGGTGGAGGCGCTGACGGCGGGGCTGTTCGTGGTGGTCGCGCTGATGCACGGCCCCACGCTGGTCTCGGTGGCGCTCTCGGTGTTCTGCGCCCTGATGATCGGCCTGGTGTTCTCGGATCTCGAAGAGCGCATCCTGCCGGACGAGTTCACACTCGGCGGCATCGCGCTGGGCCTGCTATTCGCCTACGTGGCGCCCTTTCAGGCCGGGATGACCAGTCTCTTCCTGCCCCATTGGAACCACCGATGGCTGTCGCTGGTGGAGGCCGTGGTAGCCGCGGCGTTCCCGGCGCTGCTGTTGTGGGGCATGGGCGCGCTGTACCAGAAGATCCGGCACAAGGAAGGGCTGGGACTGGGCGATGTAAAGATGGTGGCGATGATCGGGGCGTTCCTGGGCCTGCAGGCCGCGGTGGCCGCCGTCATGGTCGGGTCGGTGCTCGGCTCCCTCATCGGCCTGGCCTATATTCACCTGACGCGCAAAGACGCTGCCACGTACGAGCTTCCGTTTGGCAGCTTCCTGGGCGTGGGCGCTATCCTGGTGGCGCTGCTTGTGAAGCGATGAACGATCTACTCGAGATCATGACGCCGGACGACCCGGCCTGGGAGCTGGCGCGCTCGCTCGATGCGGCGCGGCTGCCCAAGCACGTCGCCATCATCATGGACGGTAACGGCCGCTGGGCGCGGAAGCGCAATCTGCCGCGAGCGGCCGGGCACAGGGCTGGAGTCGAGCCGGTGCGGGTGACGGTAGAGACCTGCGCGCGGATCGGGGTCGAGGTGCTGACGCTCTACGCCTTCTCGCTCGAGAACTGGAAGCGGCCGCGCACCGAAGTGGACATGCTGTGGCGTCTGCTGCGGATCTACATCCGCAAGGAGCTGCCGAGCCTGATGCGAAATGGAGTCCGGCTACGCGCCATCGGCCGGCTGGAAGCGCTGCCCGCGGCGGCGCGCCAGGAGCTTCTGGCTGCGATCGACGCCACCAGCCGCAATCGCCGCCTGTTGGTGAACCTGGCGATCAACTACGGCGGCCGCGCCGAGGTGGCCGACGCTGTGAACGCCATCCTGGCAGGCGCTCGGGCCCGCGGAACCGTGGACCGGTTGCATGTGGACGAGCGCATGATCGCGGCTCATCTATACACCGCCGGCCTGCCCGACCCGGACCTGCTGATTCGCACGTCGGGCGAGATGCGCATCAGCAACTTCCTGCTCTGGCAGATCGCCTATTCCGAACTGTACGTGACCGAGACTCTGTGGCCCGATTTCTCCCGCGCCGAACTGCTGCGGGCGATCGTCAACTACCAGGCGCGCGATCGCCGCTTCGGTGGACTGAGCGAGGCAGTTCCGCAGGAGCCGGTCGAGGCTGAATTCTCTCGATGAAGCGAATCCTGACCGCTGTTGTGGTGGCCCCTCTGGTGGTATACGCGGTGGGCTGGGGACATTTCTATTTCTTTCTCGCGGTGGTTTCGACGGTCGCGCTGCTCTGCTACTACGAGTACGCGGAGATCGTGGCGGCGTACGGGATCGGGAAGCCGGGGCCGTTGGGCTATGCCGCGGGCCTGGCCGTTCTGCTGGTGCCGCGCGAGCCCGAATTCGTCATCGTGCTGGCGGCGCTGTTTGCGCTGGTGCTCGGCCTGACGGGGAGCGACCTGGCGAAGGGCCTGCCTCGCGCGGCCGCGCTGCTGTTCGGTGTGGTCTACATCTTCGGGTCGTGGAGGATTGCGATTCTGTTGCGGGAGCGCAGCCCCTGGTGGCTGCTGTTCGCGCTGCTGCTGAACTGGCTCGGCGACAGCGCGGCCTACTACATCGGCAGCCGGGTGGGGCGGCACAAGATGGCTCCGACCGTGAGCCCGAAGAAGTCGTGGGAGGGCGCCGTGGCGTCGCTCGTGGCCTCGACGATCTTCGCGGCGCTTTACCTGCCGCGGCTGATTCCGGCGGTGACGCTCGGGCCGGCGATCATTCTCGGTGTCGCGGGCAACTTCGCGGGGCAGGTGGGCGACCTGGCGGAATCGGCCCTCAAGCGCGGCGCCGGCGTGAAGGACAGCGGCACCATGCTGCCGGGGCACGGCGGCTGGCTGGACCGCGTCGACAGCGTGCTGTTCGCGCTGCCGATGATCTATGCGCTGCTGCGTTGGGTAACGTAGGAGGACGCTCGTTGCCCGTCGCTCGTCGGACGGTTGGCCCGAGGCTGGTGTTCGGCGGAGTGCTCCTGGGCGTTGGCGGCGGATCCATCAACTTGCGCTCGGCCGGAGGGAGTGGCGGTATGGAGATCCGCTTGCCATTGCCCTCCAACTCGAGAGCGTAGAGGTCGGCGCGGCTCTGGTTCAGATGCCAATAGCTCTCGATGCGATAGGTCCCGTGCCCGGTGACCACCTCGCTCACGACAAGGAATGCCACAGGGTCGCCGGGTAGCAGCCGAACCGAGTCGATGTTGATGCCTCGAGAGGCCACAGCGACTGCCCGTATCTGCTCACACCCGTCAATCCAGGTTCTTCGGGTCCGTTCGTTATGGGAGCGCGAGTCTTCAGTCAGTTCAAGAACAGATTGGCACGTGCCGGAGATGAAGTCGCGCCCCAGGCTCAGGGCCGCTTGCGTAGCGAGATCCGGCTGCTTCCCGCTGTTGCATCCGGCCAGCAGCGCGGCACAGAGCACGGCGACAGGTGCGAGCCTTGGCATCTGAGGGCCATTCTACGCCGTTTGGGGGCCCGTCGGCCGCCGATCCGCCGCCAGCGAGAGGGCTGCGGCGGATCGGTGAACGCAGTGGTATTCGGTTGTCAAAGAACAGGTCCGCTCCCTCACGGTCGCGGTTCGGTGCTAGTGAACCGTTCGGGTTTTGCGGTTCATGTAATCCATCAGTAGATACTGGCCCAGGGTGTACGGCGTGGTGAAGTAGGCTTTGCCCCGGCAGAGCTCGGTCACTTTCTGGACGAAGTTCACCAGGCCGTAATCTGATGCGAGCATGAACGTGTTGATGAGGATGCCCTGGCGGCGGCAGCGGCTCACCTCTTCGAGCGTTCGGCTGATCACCAGCGGGTCGAGTCCGAAGGCGTTGCGGTACATGCGCCCGTCGTCGAGCGTAAGCGCCGAGGGCTTGCCGTCGGTGATCATCACGATCTGCTTCATATCCTTCTTCTCTTGCGCGAGCAGGCGCTGGGCCAGGATCAGACCGTCGCGAGTGTTGGTGTAATACGGCCCGACC
>DATNLV010000064.1:0-4088 GCA_035602665.1 Bryobacteraceae bacterium
CGTCGGGCAGGGGCATGGCCGAGCACGAGCCTTCGAGAAACGTCACTTGCGGGCCCGTGGAATGTTCGCGCGCATGGGCGATGGCCTCTGGTGCGATGTCGAGGCCGATGACGCTGGAGGCCTGCCCGGCCAACACCGTGCAGCCGTAGCCCGTGCCGCAACCGGCATCGAGCACGCGTTTCCCCGCGGCCAGACGGGCCGCGAACGCATAACGGGCCAGGTGCTCATTCCAGAGGTCGACGTCTACCTGGCCTGGAACGACACGCTCCCCGGTGAACTCAATCAAGGATTCGCCTCCAGTGTGGATGCGGGTCCCGAGAGCTTTGTATTGAGCTCGATCCGGCACGGGACGCGCGTGTAGCCATATACCTGCTCTGCTCCAGACGCCATCTGGACCGTGATGGCGTTGTCGATCCAGTCGCACATGGCCGATGGCTCGAACACTCCGTCAGCCACGGCCGGCGAGAAGGAGAACACGGCGGGATAGAGTTCCGGCAGATCCATATGGAAGTCCACTGCCAGGATGTCACCCGCCCGCAGCTCCGGCAAACTCATATTCTCCCGCAGTGAGTCGGTCCCGGCGAAATCGATGCCGAGGTGATTGCGCAGCATGAAGCCGACGATGGGACGCCCGACGGGCGCGTGGGCGCGGACCGCGATGCGGACGACCAGGCGCGCCGACGGCTGGAGCTGGGCTACCGGCTCTCCCGTTTCGTCGAGTAAGGCGATGCCCGTCACGCGGGCCCGGCCGTCGCCGGAACGATGGTCCACGTTGGGCAAGTGGTCCACCGGAACGGGCGACAAGGGTGGCGCCTCCGCATGGTCGAGAGACCGCCGGCTCTCGAGGTATGCGGCGTCCTTGCGAGCCATGGCTTGGAGGTAGCGCTCGACCACGGTTTCGGTGTCGCCGAGCTCGCGGACGCGGCCGCGGTCCAGCCAGAGAGTACGGTCGCCGATGGCGCTTACGTCGGAGAGGGCGTGCGAGACGAACAGGATGGTGATTCCCCGGGACCGCAGCTCGTGCACCTTGCGCATGCACTTCTGTTTGAAGTAGACATCGCCGACGGCGAGGGCCTCATCCACCAGCAGGATTTCGGGGTCGGTGTGGATGGCGACGGCAAAGGCGAGGCGGACCACCATCCCGCTGGAGTAGGTCTTCAGGGGCCGGTTCATGAACTCGCCCAGTTCGGCGAAGTCCTGAATCTGTGCGAACTTAGCGTCTATTTCGCGGGTGGAGAATCCGGCGATCGCGCCGTTCAGGTAGACGTTGTCGCGGCCGGTGAATTCCGTGTCGAAGCCCGCGCCTAGCTCAAGCAGGGCGGAGACGCGGCCGGCGGTAGTGACCGTGCCTACTGATGGCTGGAGGATGCCTGCGACCAGTTGCAGGAGCGTGCTCTTGCCGGCGCCGTTCTCCCCAATGACGCAAAAGACCTCGCCGCGCTCGACGGCGAAGGAGACGTCACGTAGAGCCCAGAAGTCCTGATGGCGGGTAGCCTTCCGAAACGAAGCCAGCTCGCGCAACCGCTCACCTGGAGAGGAATAGATGGAGTAGGTCTTCGAGACTGACTCAAACCCGAGGACTTTCACGGAGAGCTCGTTTGACGCAAAGCCAGCGTCCTATCAACAATCTAGCCGAGTAGTGGGAAGGAGTCAAACGCAGGCAGGCGAAGGCAGGAAGGGGCGACCGCCAGCTCCTCACTGGCACGGTCCTTGTCCGGTCAGCTCCGAAGGAGCCGAACCGGGCGTCCGTGACTCTGGTTGCCGTGTGCCTTTTTCGCGGTGCAAAATACCGCGGCGCGCTGGCCGGTTTAGGGGCCCAGCGAACGCCTAAAGGCGACAGCCAGTCAGCGGAGGAAGCAGGTAGCCGCCCATGATGTGGAGTTCTATATAGACTTCCTCCTATCGGAACTGACCTGCCGGTTTGCGACAGATCTCATGGCTCCCCAATTGGGAAGCCAGAAGCTGAACAGCTATGTACTTCGCAGCTTCCGAGTCAAATATGCACCCAAAAACGGGCGCTGTCAAGGCGGGTGAAATCACCTAGATTAACAAAGAGTAATGGTACTGAGTGCTAAGGTCGCGTTGACAAAGCGGGGTGGCGGTAAAGTACGCTGATAGAGAACCCTTTGGAGCGCCGGTGTAGCTCAGGTGGTTAGAGCGTGGGTCTCATAATCCCAAGGTCGCTGGTTCGAGTCCAGCCGCCGGCACCATTTCCGACAGCTACTGCTCCTCTCCGACGATAAGGGCGTAAATCCGCTGAAGATCGTCGGGAGAGTAGTATGCGATTTCGATGTGCCCTCGCGCATCGGGTTTGCCGGTGATCTTGACGCGCGTGCTGAGTACGCGCTCGAGCTCCTGGACAGCTGCCTTCACATTGGGATCCAGCGCCTCTTCGATGGACTTGGCCTCGCGAGGCCCCGTCATGTTCTGTACCAATCGCTCGACTTGGCGGACGGAAAGGCCTTGGGAGCTGGCCTTTTCCGCGACCTGACGTTGCAGCTCCTCCGTAGGGAGACCGAGGATGGCGCGCGCATGGCCCATAGAGAGGCGGTGCTCGGCGACGAGCGCCTGTATGTCGCTGGGGAGTTTAAGAAGGCGCAGCGTGTTCGTAATGGAGGTACGGTCTTTGCCGGTCCTCCGGGCGATCTCGTCGTGGCTTAGCTCCAGATCGCGGGCGAGACGGTCAAAGGCGTGGGCGACCTCGATGGGGTTGAGATCTTCCCTCTGGATGTTCTCGACCAGGGTGATCTCGAGAAGCCGTTCGTCGGGAATATCCTGAACGGAGACGGGCACGTCGGCGATGCCGGCCAGGCGCGCGGCACGCCAACGGCGCTCACCGGCGACCAACTGGTAGCGGCCGCCGCGGGGCCGGACGACGAGCGGCTGGATGATTCCGTTGGCGCGGATGGAGTCGGCAAGTTCCTGGAGGCGTTCGGGCTGGAAGGCGGTGCGGGGCTGGAGCGGGTTAGGATCGACGAGGTCGAGCGGGATCCGGGTAATGAGATCCGCCGGATGGGCCGAGGGTGCCGCAACCGGTTGAGAGGGCGGGTCCGGCTTCGGTGCTGTGCGGCTGACCAGGAGAGATGTAAGGCCCCTCCCGAGCGCCTTACGTGGACTTTCTGGTGGCTTGGTCATTCTCGAGGATCTCCTTGGCTAGCTTGATGTAACTCTCCGCGCCGCGCGACCGGACGTCATAGAGGAGGATGGGCTTGCCATAGCTGGGCGCTTCCGCGAGCCGGATACTGCGGGGGATGACGGTGCGAAACACCTCTTTGCCGAAGAACTCGCGGAGGTCATCGGCCACCTGGCGCGCCAGGTTGGTGCGCTCGTCGAACATGGTGAGGAGAATCCCCTCGATCTTCAGCGAGTGTTGCAGGGAATCGCGCAGGCGGTCGATGGTGTCCATCAGTTCGGAGACACCCTCGAGGGCGAAGAACTCGCACTGTATGGGAATGAGGACGGAGTCTGCCGCTGCAAGGGCATTGACGGTGAGTAGGTCGAGGGCCGGGGGGCAGTCGATGAGGACGTAGTCGTAGGAGTCCCTGACTGGCTGAAGGCTCTCGCGCAGGCGGAACTCCCGGCGCTCGAGATCGACGAGTTCAATATTGGCACCGACGAGGTTCTTATCGGCGGGAACGATGTCGAGGCCTTCGAAGCCGGTGGGCTGGACGGTGGCGGCAAGGTCGGTGTGCCCAAGAAGGGCGTCGTAGATGGTCGGGGCGCCGGTGTTCTTGACGACGCCGAGGCCAGTTGTGGAGTTGCCCTGAGGATCTGCATCAATCACCAGGACGTGTAGGTCGTTCGCGGCCAGGGATGCGCCGAGATTGATGGCGGTGGTGGTTTTCCCGACTCCGCCCTTCTGGTTGGCAACTGCGATGACTCTTCCCAAGGTTCGAGGCTCCTCGCGCGGAGAGACCAACATGCTATCACGGTTCTAGGTGGGGCGTCTTGCGGGGGCCGCGATTGCGGCGGCGTGCAACGGCGCCTGCGGATGTTCCACGTGGAACGTGTCTTCTGCCGGCGCCGGTCCTGCGTTCCACGTGGAACAATCTCAGGCCTCGCGGGTCCGCCCGACCACGGGAGCCTAC
>DATNLV010000074.1:0-2815 GCA_035602665.1 Bryobacteraceae bacterium
CGCGCGGGAGCCTGGGCGCGGGCGAAGCCTTTACGGAAGCCAACATCCGCGATTTCGGCTACGGAGATTTTCGCGACATCCTGACGGGCGTGGATGCGGTGGTGGGGAAGCTGCCGGTAGACAATGCGCGGGTGGGGATCATCGGGTGGAGTTACGGCGGCTACATGGCGATGTGGGCGGTGACGCAGACGGAACGGTTTCACGCCGCGGTGGCGGGGGCGGGGCTGGCGAACTTCCAGAGCTACTACGGCGAGAACGGGATCGACCAATGGCTGATCCCGTTCTTCGGCGCGTCGGTGTACGACGATCCGGCGGTCTACTGGCGGAGCTCGCCGATCACGTTCATCAAGAACGCGAAGACGCCCACGCTGGTGCTGGTAGGCGAGCGCGACGCGGAGTGCCCGGCTCCGCAATCGCGGGAGTTCTGGCACGCGCTGAAGACGCTGGGCGTCGAGACGGAGCTGGTGATTTACGCGAACGAGGGCCACGCGGTTGTCGATCCGGAACACCAGCGCGACATTGTCAGGCGCTCGCTGGACTGGTTCGATCGATACCTCAGATAGAGCGCGGCGCCCATGTTACCCTTTGGTTATCGAGGGGGGAATATGAGCGCGGCACAACCGGCAGCGAAATCCGAACAGAAGTTATTCGAGGCGATCCGAGCGGGTGACGCCTCGCGTGTAAGCGAGTTACTAGACGCTGCTCCCGGCCTGGCCGGCGCGAGGACGCCGGAAGGCGCGTCGGGGGCCCTCATGGCGATCTACTGCGGCCATCCGGAAATGGTAGCGCTGTTCGAGGACCGGGGCGTGGTATTGAACCTGTTCGAAGCGTGCGCGGCGGGCCGGCCTGAACGGGTGGCGGCCCTGGTGGGCGGCGACCCCTCTCTGGTTGGCGGTTACTCCGGCGACGGCTACCCGGCTCTGGGCCTGGCGGTGTTCTTCGGCCACGACGATATCGCCGGCATGTTGATGGAAAGCGGCGCGGACGTCAACGCGGCGTCACGCAACAGCCAGCGGGTCACGCCGCTGCACGCCGCGGCGGCACGCCACAACACGAAGCTGGTGGGCGATCTGCTGGCGCGAGGCGCGGACCCCGACGCGGCGCAAGGCGGCGGCATCACGGCGCTGCACGAGGCGGCGTTTCACGGCGATGGGGAAATCGTCGACCTGCTGCTCGGCTACGGCGCCGATCCGCGGCAGAAGACCGCCGAGGGCAAGACGGCCGGCGAGATGGCCGCCGAGCGGGGTCATGCCGAACTAGCGACGGTGTTGGCGCGGCTGGCGGGGTGAGACAACGTTCCGCTCGCTGACGCTCGCGGTTCGGTGCTAGGGCGGCTAGGGACGGATCAGCTCGAGCGGCATCTGGATGGTGGCGGACGACTGGTTCTCCGGCTCGGCATCATCGGCGACTCTGAGGCGGTAGTCGCCGGGCGGGACGTCGAAGAGGATGCGGCCGTGAAGGGTTTCGGCGGGCTTCACGCTGCGGATGTAGCCGATCCACTCCGGGAGGGCATTGGCTTCGTTGAGCTCAGTGTAGGTGGCTCGCTGACTACCGATGACGGTGAGCGGGGGAATGCCGGAGGTCACGGAGCCGGCGTTGGTGACCGAGAAGCGCACGGCGAGGAAGTGGTCGTGTGGCAGGCGGGGCGCGGCGGGATCGCCAAGCTGGTCGAACCATTCCGTGTCGAGCACGCTGTAAACGAGGGGGCCGGTCTTAACCGGTTCGCCCATCTGATACACCCTGGGGTCGCTTATGGGAGTCTGCGGGGACGAGCAGCCACACAGGAATCCGCACAGTGCCAGGGCGACGACTGCGCGGCGCAGATTCGGCATAGAAGACTCATACTAGCAAACGCGCGATAGAGCCGGGTGGATGGTCGATGGTGGATAGTTGATGGAACCGCGTCCCGAGATTCGACCGGGGGGCCGCGGACGGCGCGCGCTAGGCGGGGAGGCGGAGGCGGGCTTCGCAGCCTCGGGCGGATTCGCGGTTGTGGAGGGTCAGGGTTCCTCCGTGGGCTTCGGCGATCTGGCGGCTGAGGACGAGGCCGATGCCGGAGCCTCCGGGCTTGGTGGTGAAGAAAGGCACGAAGAGGTTGGTGGTGCTGGAGAGGCCAGGGCCTTCGTCCTCGATCACGATGTCGACGAAGCCGGGGACGCGCGTCCAGCTCACTTCGACCCCGCCGCCGGCTTCGAGAGCCGCGTCCACTGCGTTCTTCAGGAGGTTGATGAGCAACTGCTCGAGCTGATCGGGGTCGGCTTGAAGGATCAGCGGCGGGCCGGGGTTCACGCGGATGGAGACCCGACTTTCCAGGGTGGCGACGCGGTGGATGCAGGGTCCCAGATTGACGGGCTGGAATTTGGGCTGGGGCAGGCGGGCGAGGCGCGAGTAGGCCTGCATGAAACGGGTGAGGGCCTCGGCGCGGGAGCTGATGACAGCGAGGCCGCCCTTCACGTCTTCCTGCCAATCGGGCGGGAGCGGTTCGCGGCCGATCAAACTTTCAAGGCTGCCGGCGATGGAGCGGATGGGCGCGAGCGAGTTGTTGAGCTCGTGGCCCAGGACGCGGAGGAGGCGCTGCCAGGCCTGGCGTTCCTCCTCGCGCAGGGCGCGGCTGAGATCGGTGAGCACCAGCAACTGGTGGCGCATGCCTTCCTCGCGGAAGGTGGAGCGCGTGATGCCCCAGCGGCCGATGCCGCCGGGGAAGACCATCTGGGCGGTGCGGGGCACCTCTCCCTCCAGACAGTCGGCGAGACCGAGATCGGCGGCGCGGCGGCCGAGGAGCCGCTCGCTGGGTTGGGCCAGCAGGCGCTCTCCG
>DATNLV010000077.1:0-7295 GCA_035602665.1 Bryobacteraceae bacterium
GCGCCACTCCCCGGCAGGTCTGGGGGCACTCCTGCAAGTTCCCGAAGCGCAAACCCACCTGACCCAATTGCTACGGAGCAACTCAAACCGATGAACCCGTCCATCGACCTTATGAAAAACGAGTGGCATTGGGCTTCAGCCAGGCTTCAGCCCCGCCTGCGCAGACGTGCGTCAAGGCGCCGCCGTCTGGTCCGGAGCCGTGAAGTGCGCCGGGCACCCGCCCCAGGGCCAGAACGTAAGCGAGCTGTCGGCGGACTGGTACCACAGCGTCTGATTGTTGCCCGGCCACTCCACCACCACAACGGTCCCGGCGCCGCACGGCCGCACCTTCTTGATCGAACCCGTGGCCGCGCCCGCAAACTTGCCCTGCGGTCCCCAATCAACCAGGAAATCCTTATAGGCGTAGCCGTCGCAGGGTCGCGTGCAACCCCATGCCCGATACGCCGCCGGGTAGTCGTGCCGTTGCAAGTCGCTCATGAAGCTCCGCACGTGCCACCAGCCCGGAGAAAGAGGAGGCACCAGCATGGAGAGCATGGGCAGCGCCAGATACAGAACACCGCAGAGGGCCACCACGCCCCCCGAGATGAAAATCCAGCGCATCACCCGAGAGCGTTGCTCGTCGGCCACCCCGTAGTCTTCCAGATATCCAGGCATCGCGCCTCGCGCGCGTCCGCTACTTCGCGGGATAGGCCTTGTCGTAGGCCGCCGTTGCATCCGCCGTGATGTCGAGGGCGGCCTTGAAGAAGAGCGTACTGTTGCCCTCCACCACCACGTCCACGCCCTTCTCATCGGCCAGCTTCCGGATAACCTCGATCATGCGCCGTCCGGCAGCGCCCAGAATCTCGTTGCGGGCGCCGTCAACCTCGTCCTGCAAATCCTGGCTCATGCGCTGCAGAGCGCGCTGCTTGCGCTGCCCTTCGACGGTCAGGTCCTGCTCGGCGGCGGGTGACAGCTTGCCCTGGCCGGCCTGGAGCTTCTGCTGGATGCCGTCGAGGTCGGCGCGTAGCTGCTCGATGGCCAAGCTTCTGGGCTTGTATTTGGCCTCGAGCTCGGCGGATTGCTTCTTGATGTCGCCGGTGGCGAGCACCGCTTGCTGCATGTTGATTACCGCGACCTTGGTTTGCGCCGAGGCCACTCCCACGGCTGCCACTCCTGCCGCGGCCATAAGAAATAGACGTGCGAACGTAGTTTGACCCATCACAAAAACTTCCTCAAGTCTGCAAGATGCCTTATCAGGTTAACACACGGGCTCACTTCGACAGCACGCCCAGAATCTCGTCCTCGCGGACGATGAGATACTTCTCGCCGTCGATCTTGACGTCCGAACCCGAGTACTTGCCAAAGAGAATCCGGTCGCCGGTCTTAACGTCGATGGCCGCGTGCTGGCCGTCCTCGAGCACCTTGCCGTCGCCCACGGCCACAACCTCGCCCTGCTGCGGCTTCTCCTTAGCGCTATCCGGAATGATGATGCCGCCTCGAACCGTCTCCGCTTCCTCGATCCGGCGGATCAACACATGATCATGCAACGGACGGATGTTCATTTCCAGTCTCCTTTCCTGATCTCCATATTATTAGAACCAGCCAGCCTCTTGCCCACCCAATCAACTCAGCGTCACCGCGATCGCCACCTCGGTCTTGCCCTCCGCCGGCAGCGGCACGGTCTTGCCGGCCACCGGCACGCCATCCACCACCAGCGCCACCCGGTTCCCCTCCCCCGCGCGCTTCACCTCAATGTTGTACGTGACGCCGCGGAATTTGCGTACGGCCTTGAATCCCGCCCAGCCCTTGGGAATCACCGGCTCAATCTCCAGTCCCTCATAGGAGGGACGAATCCCCAGAATCCACTGCGTGATGGCGTAGAAGTTCCACGCCGCCGTTCCGGTCAGCCAGGAATTCTTCGCCTCGCCGAACGTCGGAGCGTCCTTCCCCGCGATCATCTGCGGATACACGTACGGCTCGCACCGGTGCACCTCGCTGATGCGCTCCCGAACCGATGGATTGATGCGCCGGTAGTAATCGTGCGCCGCGTCGCCGTTCCCCACCCGCGTCTCGGCGATGATCACCCAGGGATTGTTGTGGCAGAAGATCCCCGCATTCTCCTTGTACCCGGGCGGGTAAGACGAAATCTCGCCGAGTTCCAGGTAGTAGCGCGAGTAAGCGGGCTGCTGCAGCACGATGCCGTGCTCGGTAGCCAGGTGCTTGCGGACGGAGTCCAGCGCCTGCTGCGCCAGGCCATCCTGGAGGCCAATCCCGGCCAGCACGCAGAACCCCTGCGTCTCGATGAAAATCTTCCCCTCCGCGCATTCCTTCGACCCCACCTTGTGGCCGAAATCGTCATAGGCGCGGACGAACCATTCGCCGTCCCAGCCGTGCTCGCGGACGGTCTTGTCCATCTTGGCCACTTCTGCCAGGCAGTTCGCCGCCACCTGCGCAAGCCCGCGGTGCCGCGCGATGGCCGCCAGTTCCTGCCCCGCCAGGACGAAAAGTCCCGCGATGAAGACCGACTCCGCCACCTTGCCTTCCTTGTTGGTAGTGGTCTGGAAAGATTGTCCCGGCGTGTCCGAGAAGCAGTTCAGGTTGAGGCAGTCGTTCCAGTCGGCGCGGCCGATCAGCGGCAGCCCGTGCGGTCCCAGCCGCTCCAGCGTATACCGGAAGCTGCGTTGCAGATGCTCGAAAAGCGGCTGCTCCGACCCCGGCTCATTATCGTAAGGAACCGGCTCGTCGAGGATGCTCCAGTCGCCGGTCTCCTTGAGATAAGCCCCCACGCCCACGATGAGCCAGTGCGGATCGTCGTTGAAGTTCCCGCCCACGTCGTTGTTGCCGCGCTTGGTAAGCGGCTGGTATTGGTGATACGCGCCGCCCGAAGGCAACTGCGTGGCGGCCAGGTCCAGTATGCGTTCCCGCGCGCGCGACGGCACCATCTGCACGAACCCCAGCAGGTCCTGGTTGGAATCGCGGAAGCCCAGCCCGCGCCCGATTCCCGATTCGTAGAACGACGCCGACCGCGACATATTGAACGTCGCCATGCACTGGTAAGCGTTCCAGATATTGACCATGCGGTCTGTATCGGCATCGGGAGTCGTAACCTGGCAGATACTCAGCAGCCCGTCCCAGTAACTTCGCAGCGCTTCAAAAGCCGCATCCACGTTGGCGGCATTCCGGTACTTGGCGATGGTCGGCTTGACGGTCTTCTTATTAATGGTCTGCGAATCGGGCGGATCGAATTTCTGGTCCCGCGGGTTCTCGTGATAGCCCAGAACAAAAATGACCTGGCGGGTTTCGCCGGGCGCGAGAGCCAGCTTCACATGGTGCGATCCGATAGGCGCCCATCCGTGGGCCACCGAGTTCGCCGAAGCGCCGCGCTCGACCACCGCCGGGCTGTCCCAGCCTCGATATGGCCCCAGGAAAACGTCGCGCTGCGTGTCGAATCCGGCCAGTTCATTCGAGCACGCGAAGTAAGCGAAATGGTCGCGCCGCTCGCGGTACTCGGTCTTGTGGTAAATCACGCCGTCGTCGATCTCCACCTGTCCGGTGCTGAAATTCCGCTGGAAGTTCGTAGAGTCGTCCTGCGCGTCCCACAGGCAGAACTCGATCGAGGAGAACACGGAAAGCGAGGCCGGCGCCGCACGGTGGTTGGTCACCGTCAGTTGCCAGATCTCGAGGTTCTCGTCCATGGGCACGAAATACTTGGTGTGCGCCTCGATCCCCTTGTAAGTGGAGCCGATGATGCTATACCCCATGCCGTGCCGGCAGCTATAATTCTCCAGCTTGTGCCGCGTGGGCTGCCAGGAAGGCGACCAGAACTCTCCGCCATCGTCGTCCCGCAGATACAGGTACCGGCCGCCGAAATCGAAAGGAGCGTTGTTATACCGGTAGCGTGTGATGCGCCGCAGCCGCGCGTCGCGGTAGAACGAGTAACCCCCGGCGGTGTTGGAGATAAGTCCGAAGTATGCCTGACAACCTGAGTAGTTAATCCAAGGCAGCGGAGTATCCGGCTGCGTGATCACATATTCGCGTTTTTCGTCGTCAAAATGCCCAAATTGCATGATCGATGGCTCCCGATGAAGGTTTACAGCCGATGGCGAAACCGCGCTCCCGGCATCCGGGCTCCCGCGAGGTTTCAGGTGTGAGTATAGCGCAGTGAGGCGGACCCCCTGGTCCGCGGCCGACGCCCCCGTCGGCCCTCCTACTTCATCTCTTCCACGGCCCGTATGATCTCGCGCGCCTCGGCTTCCCTTTCGTGGGGCACGCGAATGTCCCACCATCCGACAAAGTTCCCACTCTCCTGGCGCGTCTGGATGTTTTGGCCCATTACGAAGAAGGGCACGCCCGCTTCCTGGAGCAAACCCTCCGCCAGACCAATCAGAGCGGGGTTCCTAACGCCGGTCCGGATCAGGACATCGAGGTCGGTGTCCGTCTGAAGGGGCTCCGGATCCGGAACAGGTTCCTCTGCAGGAGTTTCAGGAGGCTCGCTGAGCGGCTCGTTGTCGTCGGCCAGCGGTTCGCTGGTGACCAGTGCGGGTGATTCAGTCTGCTTTGGCTTCCGTAGCCACCCAACGATACCGATGAGCCCGACCACGAGAACAATCGGGACCCAGACGCGCCACCAGGCGCGGGCCGTATCCCGAAGCGACAGCACATAAGAGCCGCTGAAGTAGTAAGCCCATGCGCGACCGCTGTAACTATCGGAGTCCGGATCGAGCCGAAGCGCCTCGGTGTAGTCCCGAATTGCCTGATGGTACTCCCTCTGCCGGCCGTGGACCCAGGCGCGACTTCTGTACATTTCGGCAACCTTGGGTTCGAGACGGATGGCTTCGTCCAGATCCGCGATCGCCTCCGTGTAGTTCTCCTTGTAGATATGGCACCAGCCGCGGTAGTAATAGGCCCCAGCGCCCGAACCGAGGCGAATCGCCTCGTCGAAATCCGCCTTGGCCGAATCATAGGAGTGCTTCTGAAAGTAGCACCAGCCGCGTGAGTAGTAGGTGTCGCCCTCCGGCTTGAGGCGTAGCGCCTCATCCAGGTTCCGGATCGCCTGGTCGTACTGCTCGTCGCTTACGGCGGATTTGGAGGCACCTCCCGCCCGCCGCATGTAGACGGACGCGCGCTCGCGGTAGGCATGGGCGAAGTTCGGATCGAGGTAGATTGCCTGCTCGAAATCGAGCATTGCTCCGTCGGTATTGCCGGAATAGAACCGCGCCCAGCCGCGCCTGCAGACTTGCAGGGCCGAATCCGGAGCCAGTTGGACAGCCCGTTCGCAGTCCGCCAAGGCTCGCGCATAGTCGTGCTTATTGGAATAGGCCCGGCAGCGGAGGCCGAACGCCGCAGCCTGCTCGGCAACCGACAGCCCGCCCGACGCGATTGCCGCTGTGCATTGCTGGATCGTCGCGTCGGGACTGGCCGCGTTGGCACACAACTGCGCCTCATTGGCCGCCGTCGCCCCGTAAAGACCGCCGGCCACAATCAGCAGAACCCCCGTCGCGCGCACCATGGAGGCAATCATCATACATCAGCGCGATGCCCAGCGCGGACGGCCGCCCTACTTCATCTCTTCCACGGCCCGTATGATCTCGCGCGCCTCCGCTTCCCTCTCGTGGGGCACGCGGACGGCCCACCATCCCGCAATGTTCCCGCTCTCCTGCCGCGCGGCGGCGTTTTGGTCCATCACGAAGAAGGGAATGCCGGCTTCCCGCAAGAGGTCCTCCAGATACCCGACCGCCACACGATCTCTCATCCCAGTACGTATCAGGACATCCAGGTCGATGTCCTCCACATCAGGAGGCTCGATGAGCGGCTCAAGATCATCCCCGGTCGGTGATTCGGTCCGCTTTGCTTTCCGGAACACGAGGATATAGAGCAGCCCGACCACGAGAACAAGCGGGACCCAGACGTGCCACCACGCGCGGGCGAAATCCCACAGCGCCAAATCATAAGCGCCCTTGTGGAAGTATGCCCGGGCGCGGCCCTCGTAGTTCTCGGCCCCCGGAGCCAGGCGCAGCGCCTGCGTATAGTCCCGGATCGCCAGGTCGTATTCACGGCGCTGGCTGAACACCCACGCGCGGCTGCTGTACGCCCAGGCGTAGTTGGGCTTGAGACGGATAGCCTGGTCGAGATCGGCCATCGCCCGGCTGTAGTCGAGCTCGTGGATATAGCACAGGCCGCGGGAGTAATAGGCGTAGCCGCCGTAACCGCGCCGGATCGCCTCGTCAAAATCCGGCTTGGCCGAGTCGTAGTCGCCCTTATGCACGTAGCACCAGCCACGTCTGCAGTAGGTTGCTCCATCCGGCCTGAGGCGCAACGCCTCCGAGTAATCCTGGATTGCTTGATTGTACTCGCCCCGTTCCTTCCAGATGAACGCGCGTCCTGTGTAGGCCATGGCGATGTTGGGATCGAGGTGGATCGCCTGCTCGGAATCGAACATCGCCCCATCGAGGTTGCCGGAATAAAATCGTGCCCAGCCGCGGCTGTAGAGTTGCAGGGCCGAATGCGGAGCGAGTTCGACGGCACGCTCGCAGTCCGGCAAGCCCCGGGCATACTCGTGCTTTTCACCCCAGGCTACACAGCGTCTACCCAACACCACTGCCAGACCGGCGTCGGGCAGTCCACCCGACTCAATCGCAGCCGTGCAGTGCCGGATCTCATCATCGGCACTCCGCCCGTGGATGCAGCGCATGGCCTCGTTAGCCGCCGTCGCGCCGTAAAGACCGCCAGCCAAAATCAGCAGAACTCCCGTCGCGCGCACCATGGAGGCACTCATCATACATCAGCGCGATGGCCAGCGTCCGCGCCCGCCTCTAATCCCGCGGCGGATACTTCGAGAGCTTACGTTGCAGTGACCGCCGGTGCAGCCCCAGCAGCTTGGCTGCCTGCGACACATTGCCGCCGCAATCGGTCAGAACGCGCTGTATGTGTTCCCACTCCACCCGCCCCAGGCTCGGCACGGAGGCCGCGGGCCGCGCCCCGCCCGCCGACGGTTCGCGCGCGCCCGAGAACGCCGCCAGGATCTGATCCACGTCCACAGGCTTGCTGAGGTAATCGTCCGCGCCGCACTTTACCGCTTCGAGCGCCGTGGCGATGCTGCCGTACCCCGTCAGCATGATGATGGACACCGTCGCATCCAGCCCGCGCAGCGCGCGCACCACGTCCATGCCCGATTCGCCCGCCAGGCGCAGGTCCACCACCGCCAGGTCGGGACCGAACTCGCGCGCGGCTTCCAGTGCCTGCGCCGTGTCGCCGGCCTCGTACGCCTCCCACTCGCGCAGCCGGAACGCGCGGCACAGCCTCTGCCGGAAGACTTC
>DATNLV010000014.1:0-10759 GCA_035602665.1 Bryobacteraceae bacterium
TCCTGCCCTCCTCCTTCCGGAAACGGAGCGCCTTGAGATCGACGTGCACGATCACTTTCAGCCGCGCGTCCTGGTCGGAGGACTTGAAGAACTGCGTGCGCAGATCGATGGGAAGATCGCTGATCACGTCCCGTGAGAACACGGCCTCTCCAATTTCGCGCGCCGACTGCGCGGACTCATCTTCCGCGTGCGAGGGCGCCCAGTAGCCTTTGCGGGCGCTGATCGCGAGGCCCTTTCGGCTTGGAAGCGTCACCTTGAGGCCGTGATACCTGCCGTCCGGCTTCATATCCAGCGGATAGAAGCCGAGGTAATAGATGTACTCAGGAGGGGCCGAGAGGCGATTGAATCCACCCAGCAGGTCGTTGTTGTTGCGGAACGCCGTGCCGCCGGTTCCGTCGGCCAATTCGTCCAGGGTCAAGCCTTGGATGGTGCTCGCCTGGCTCTCGACCTGAAACAGCTGCTGCTGCACATTGGGACCCTCGAATTGCGCCGGAACGCTGGGGTCGCCCTGCGTGAGAGTGCAACCGGGTATGTCGGGGATCGCAGGCTCCGTGTAGAGACCTCTGGCATCCAGGGTATTGATGATGACGTTCGCGCGCGCCGCGCGCTCGATCACCTGCGTGAGGTCCGAACGAAGGTCCTGGGAGAGATAAAATCCGGGCGAAACCAGGATGACGCTGCGATCTCCCGGCATGGCGGCCATTCGGCTCGCCAGGGTCTTCAACATCAGGAGCGCGCTGCGGGTGTCCTGTCTGCCCTCGGCCACCATCTGGTTCGCCGTGCCTACCGCCGTGGACACCGCCGATGCCATGGCGCCGGGTCCGCTCAGGTTCAGGCAGCCGATTGCCTCTCCCACCGCCACCACGACCGCTGAACTCGGGGCGGTCAGGTTGGGATCCCCTTGCGTGACGATCTGGTCCGCCACATAGTACGAAATGGGGGGTATGTAATGGGGACGCGGCACGGCAATGATCTTCGACATCGCCGCGCGCAGCATGGCCACGTCGTCGGTGAACTCGATGGTTACGTGTCCCGACAGAGTGTAGACCGCCGCCCGGTCGGTGGGGCGTAGCGCGTGCTCGATGTGCTTGGTGGCCGCCAGGCGTGCCTGCATCAGGTCCCCCAGGTCCAAGTGGACGTCGTCGAAGACGTAGGCGATGAACCGGGTCGGCAGCACTGCGGGAGGCTTGGCCGGCTCGCCGGGCTTGGGCGCCTCCACGGGCTCCATCGGGACCGGCGTGGATTCAGGCGCGGGCGTCGGTTTCGGCATCGCGGCGCCTTCGGCGGAGAATTGGGCCACGAACTGCGCCTTGCCCCTGTCGAGGAGCTGGAAATCCTCCTTGCGCAGCCCGCCCACCGCCTTTCCGTCCTTGTCCCGGACCACCACGGGCACGCGCACCAGGCTCACGTGCGACTGAAAGGTGGGGGCCTCGTCACGCGTGGTGACCTCGGCGGCGTTGGTTGGGGCCGGGGTCGGCGTCGGCGCCGGCGCGGGAGTCTGCCCCACCATCGCGGCAACGAACAAGGCAAGAACGAAAACTCTTGGCCACGAATGCACACGAATAAACACGAATAACTTATGTCCTTCCCATTCGTGTTCATTCGTGTTCATTCGTGGCCAGTTGTGTTTTATGGTTCGAGGTCGAAGTCGGCCGTCCGCAACAGAGTCTCATGGCCGGTCGAATCCATCGCTTTGAGCTCGGCACGGTAGGATCCGGGCGCGAGCGTGGCCGTCGGCAACTTGAGGCCGACCGGAATCACGGGACTGCCGGGCCGGATCGCGGCCGCGATGCTGAACAGCCCGCGGTCTTCCGCTACCTTCCCCGTCTTGCGGTCGAGCACGCGAAGCTGCAGTCCCACCTGCGGCGGATTCGGGTCGGCCAGAAGCGGCTCGTAAACCTCCACGTAGAGCACGCCCATGTCGGTCTTCTTCAGCCGGTTGGTGGAGGAGGGAGTGATCTGCATCCCCTCGGCCACCAGCGGCGTATGGCCCTGCAACATGGCGGCGTCGAGCCCCTCCGACTGATCCACCCGATGGACGCTGGTGCTGAAAGCCACGCCGCTCAGGCTGAACTGCTTACCGTCCCAGGGATCGACCACCAGCGGCGCTTCGAGCTTCCCGAACTTGCCTCCCATGCTGAAAACGAGCTTGAAGGTGTATGAGCCGGCGGCCACGTCGAACTCGTTCTCGTAGTGCATCGGCTTCGCCGTGAACTTCTCCAATTCCTTCTTGTTCTCGAAATCGAGCTTGATGGTGTCGCTGAAGCGGGCCGCGGCCTTCCCGTCCGCCTTGTAGGCGACGCCGAGGATATTCACCTCGGCATGCAGCTTGCCGTTGAGCTTCTCGGCCTTGAGATCGGCGGCGGGAACGTCCATGGCGACGTTGACTCTGGCGGTGTTCGGCGACACGTAGAAGAACGGATCCGCCAGCGAGCCCTTGATCTCACCGGGGCCCTCGGCCACAGCACGATTCTCGAGGTCCTTTTCGACCGAGCTGCCGGCCAGCAGGTCCTGGGGCGGAATGTTGCAGTAGGCGGAGCGGGAGCGGAGGGTCACACCACTGCGCCCCACCTTCACGCGTAAGGAGTGGCAACTGCCCGCGTCCGTCTGCGCCGGCGTGTAGCCGATGAGGTAATACTGATCCAGGTCTCTGGAGATTTTCTGGAGGGCGCCCAGCACGTCGTTCGAGTTCGCGATGACGAAACCGCCGGTGCCCTCGGCCAGCATATACATGACCTGCTGGTTGTTCGTGACGTTGGGGATCTGAGGGATCAACATCGACGAGCGATTGAAGAGACCCTGGTTGTTCAAGCCGTTCGGGTTATAGTAGCCAGGGCCGGTGACGCCGCCCCTGCTTCCGCCGGTGCTCCCTCCGGTGGTTCCGCTGCCCCCCTTGGATCCGCCGCCGGTGCTCCCGCCCCCAGTGGTTCCGCCGCTGCGACCACCACCAGGGCTGCCCCCGCCAGGGCTGCCTCCACCACGGCCGCCGCCGCCTCCAGTGCTCGAACCGCCGCCTCCGCTGCCCGTGCCGGTGCCTCCGCCACCGCCCGCGCGCTGCGCGAACGCGACTACAGGCTCCAGGCCGAATGCCGCCACCTGCAGGAACGGCCGCCCTCCTCCCTCAAGCGGCGAAACGCCCGCCGGAGGGATCAGTAAGGCCCCGGGAGCCATAGCTACCAGGCCGCGCGCGTCTATGGGGTAGACGGCGACGTTGGCCTTGTTGCACTCGCTGATGGTGGCCTTCACCTCGGACATCTGCTCGGGACTCAGGGGGAAGCCGGAGGTCAGCCACACCAGAGTCTTGCGGCCGGGGACTCCCGCCAGGTTCTTGGCTAGCTGGCGCAGCGCGATCAGGTCGCTACGCACGCCAAAGTCGGCCGCGGTTGCGTCGAGCCCGAAAGACGGCATACCCGCGGGGCCGGAGACAGGCTCGATGTTGGGCGAGACCGAGGATGTCTGCGCGCCGCTCACGGCCCGGGTCAGCCGCTCCACGTCCGAGGTGAAGTTCTGGGCGATGCGCACGGTCCCCGTGAAATTGACCACCGCCATCAGGCGATTTGGACCGGCATTGGCCTGGATGAATTGCCCGGCGGCGCGCCGCGCGTTGACCTGATCCGCGAGGGTCATGGTGGAGTTGTCGAAGAAGAGCACCAGGTAGCGCAGGGAATTGGCCCCGGATGCGCCCGATCCCTCGAGCGAGAAGCTCTTGATTTCCTGCTCCTTGTCGTCCTCCCAGACGCGAAAGTCGGAGGCGGTGAGGTCGCGGACATAATTACCCTTCTTATCCGCCGCCACCACGTCGACCAGGACCATCCGCGTTTCCACGCGGATCACAGTGTCGGAGTTGGCAGGAGCCGCGGGGCTCGCCGGCTGGCCTTGGGCCATGACACCGGCCCCGATTAGCACAGCGATCGGGATCGCGATCCAGAAAGGCCGCACGTTTGTACCCTCCTCGGCGTGGGATTGCCGCGCTGCTTGGACGCTAAGATCTGCGTCCAGGTTACCGCACATCGCCGGCCGGCCGATTTTATGCGGCGCAAGGCGCCGGGATTTCGTAGAATCAGGCGAGGGGTGCTTATGCGGCAGGGGAAATACAGACCACCGGCCAGGCGGCAGGCCGCTCCGGAGCCGGCTTTGCGGTGGGTCGATCTGAATTCGGCGACCGCCGTCGAAATAGAGAAGCTGCCAGGGGTGAACCTCACTACCGCGGAGGCGATTGTCGCGCGGCGGCCGCTACGCGGCTGGGACGACTTGCGCGGATTGCCCGGCGTCTCCGAGGGCTTGATCAAGCAGCTGCGCGCCACGGGCGCCCGGATTGCTCCCGCCGCGCGGCCTGCCGGTAACATGTAGCCGGGGTCTACTCGCTGATCTTGAACTCACCGAGGAGGCCGCCGCCGGAGTCCGGCGCGATCCACACCTGAAACTGTCCCGGCTCGGTGACGAGTTGCATGCGCGTGTTGTGGAACGACAGGTCCGCCGTCGCGAGCGTGAACGCGACGCTCCGCTTTTCGCCGGGCTTCAGACGGACGCGCCGGAAGCCTTTCAGCTCCCTCACCGGGCGGCTGACGCTGGCGGCGAGATCCCGTACGTAAAGCTGAACCACTTCCTCGGCTTCGTAACGGCCGGTGTTGGCTACGTCGGCCGTCACCGTCAACTGGCCGCCCAGCCGGATTTCGGGCGCGGAGAGGCGCAGCTTCGAGTACTCGAACGTCGTATAGGAGAGCCCGAAACCGAAGGGATACTCGGGGGTGAAATCGACATCGATGTACTTCGAGACGAAGCCGCGCGGGTTGATCGGCGTCCCGGGCGGGATGCCGAGATCTTTCGGCGTCGGCGGCCGCCCGGTATTCAGGTGGGCGTAGTAGAGAGGCACCTGGCCCACGGTCCGAGGGAACGTCGCCGTGAGTTTCCCGGACGGCACGGCGTCGCCGAACAGCAGGTCGGCCACGGCCGGGCCGCCCATGGTGCCGGGATTCCAAACGTAGAGCACCGCCTTCGCCTCCGCCGCCGTGTCCTCAAAAGTGAGCGGACGGCCAGCCTCGATCACGGCGATGACCGGCTTACCGGCCGAGGCAACCTCATGGGCCAGGGCGGCCTGGGCGCCAGGGAGGTCGAGGAAAGCGCGCGAACGTGCCTCGCCATCCATGTTCCAGTCCTCGCCAATGAAAAGCAGCACGGCGTCGGCGGCGCGGGCAGCCTCCAACGCGGCCGGGAATCCGTCGCGGCTGGTGTCGCGCGGCGTCTTCAGTCCGGGCGCATAAAGCACGCGATCGGCGCCCAACTTCTCTTTGAGCGCCGCGAGGAAGGTGCGGACGTCATCACTCTTGCCGTCGATGGTCCAGCAGCCCATCTGATCGCGGGCGCTGTCGGCCAGGGGCCCGATGACGGCGAGCTTGCCGATCGATTTCGCCAGCGGCAGCGCGCCGCCATCGTTCTTGAGCAGCACGGCGCTCTCGGCCGCGAGCTTCCTGGCGACCTCGAGCGATTCGGGCGCTAGTAGCGCCGCTGGGTCCGCTGCCGCCGGCACGGGCTTGTCGAACAGCCCCAGCCGGAACTTGACGCGCAGGATGTTGCGCACCGCCTCGTCGATCAGCTTCACGTCCAGCTTGCCGGCTTCGACCAGCGCCTTCAGGTGATCGTGGTAATCGCTGGTCCCCATCTCCATGTCGAGGCCCGCACGCACGCCCTTGAGGGCAGCCTCGCTGTGATCCGCCGCATACCCGTGGGCGACCATTTCGCCCACCGAGTTGTAGTCGCTCACCACGAATCCGTCGAACTTCCATTCGCCGCGCAGAATCTGGCGCAGCGTGAACTCGTTGCCGGTTGCCGGGACGCCGTTGAGGTCCTCGAACGCGCTCATGAAGGTAGCGACGCCGGCGTCGCGGGCGGCCTGGAACGGCGGCAGGTAGACATCGCGCAGCAGGATTTCCGGAATCCACGCGCTGTTGTAGTCGCGCCCGCCCTCCACCGCGCCGTAGCCCACATAGTGTTTGGCGCAGGCCGCGATGGAGCCGGGGGCGTCGAGCGCTTGGCCCTGGAAGCCGCGAACCATGGCGGCGGCGAGCACGCTGGCGAGGTACGGGTCTTCGCCCATCCCTTCCGAGATGCGGCCCCAGCGCGGGTCGCGGGCGATGTCGATCATGGGGGCGAAGGTCCACTGAATGCCCACCGAGGAAGCTTCTCGCGCGGCGACGCGGGCGCCCTGCTCGACCAGATCCGGATCCCAGGTAGCCGCCTGCCCCAGCGGGATCGGAAGCATGGTGCGATACCCGTGAATGACGTCGCGCCCGAACAGCAGCGGGATGCCGAGGCGGCTTTCCTTGAGCGCGATACGCTGCGCCTCGGCGCGGTCCTCGAACTTGATGGTGTTGAGGAACGAGCCCCAGCGGCCTTCGCGGATCTGCTGCCGGCTGCGGTCGGAGACCGGGCTGCCCAGCGCCGTGCCCTGGGACATCTGGCCGATCTTCTCATCGAGCGTCATCCGCGCCAGCCACTGATCGATGCGCGCCTCGACGCCGGCCGGCGGGGCCGCGGCGAGCGTGCAGCAAAGCGACAAGGAACAGCAAAGGCGTTTGGGTAGAGACATGGGGAAAACTCGATCTTACCATCCGCCCTGCTTGCGTCCTTGGCCGCGCCGTGGTGGAATAACCCGAATGGACACTCCGCAACCGCGCTTCTTGGGATTGGCCGCCCGGACCATCGTGGCGCACACCATCACATACATCTTCATGGGAATTCTCGCCTCCAACTTTCTGGACTACAAGGCCGCGTTCGCCCGGCCTGAGGTGGCGTGCTGGATGCGGCAACTCGGCGACCCGTGGGTCATGGCCGGGCCGCTGTTCCAGCCCTTGCGCGGCCTGATTTTCGCGCTGGTCTTCTACCCGCTGCGAGAGATCCTGTTCGGGAAAAAGAACGGCTGGCTGGTGATGTGGTGGATGCTGGTGGCGCTCGGTATCCTCTCGACTTTCGGGCCTGCGCCCGGATCGGTCGAGGGAATGCTCTACACCCGCCTGCCGGTCTTCGGCCAGATGAGAGGGTGGATCGAGGTGGTGCCTCAGGCGTTCCTGCTCTCCGCCCTGCTCTACTACTGGGTCAACCGGCCCGCCAAGAAGTGGCTCAACTGGACTCTGGGTTTCGTCTTCGTTCTCTTGATGGCGATGCTCGTCACGGGCCTCATGGTGCAAAAAACCCATTGAAGTCCAGGATCACGGAACCGTCACCGCGCCATTCTGGGCGGTGATCTCCTGCGCCTCGGCGTCACGGGCCACCAGCCGCACCACGTAAATGCCGGGCTTCACGTCGAAGGTGGCCTTGATCGTAATCGGCTGGTCGTGCTCGATCCGCTGTACGGTTTCGTCCTTCAGCCGCAGTTGCAGGATCTTCTCCGCTCCAACCAGGAAGTTGCCGTTGTTGTCGAACAGCGACGCGACGATGGTCACGTCGTTTCGATTCCGATCGTCGGCTTTGCGCAGACGAAGCTGCTTGAGATCCACGCTCGCGAGCACGTCGAGTTTCGGGCCCGCCCCTTCCGTCTTCACCAGTTGCGTGTGCAGCTCAACCGGAAGACTGTGCATCTCGTCCGTCGAGAACACCGCATTCTCGATCTCCTGCTTCGAGGCGGCCGCCGGATCGTCCGCCCGCTTCGGCGCCCAGTATCCGCGCCGCGCCTGCACGGCGAGTTTCTGTCTGGTCTCCACGCTCACCTTGAGGGGATGGAAGCTGCCGTCGATCTTCAAGTTCTGGGGTTCGAATGCCAGCACGTAAAGGTACTCGGGCGTCTCCGCCGCTTTCCGCACGCCACCGAAAAAGTCGTTGTTCAGGTTGGCGATTCCACCGGTTCCCTCGGCCAGAGCGATCAGTTCATCGTCGTTCACGCCCGCGTCCAGGTCCTTGAAAGTTATCACGTCCTGCGAAGGCGCGCGGCCGGTTTGGCTGGCATCGAATGCTGGACTGGTCCAGACGCCGCGGACATCGATGGTACTGATGAGCACTTTCGCGCGGATCGCCAGCGCGAGCAGATCGGTCCCCTGGCCCTGCAAGTCCGGCGAAACGAAGAACCCCGGCGAGGCCAGGATGATGCTCCGCTGTCCGGGCATGAGGGCCATGTGCCGCACCAGGTTCTGCAGCACCATCAGGGTCGCCCGCGTCTCTTGTTTTCCGTTGACGAAGGCATCGCGGATTTCCTGCATGGCCGTGTCGAAAGTCGACTTCGGATCCGGCAACTGCACACACCGTCCCGTATCGTAGAACGCGGTGTTGAGCGCGGCAGACCTCGCCAGGTCGTCCGGATAGATGGGATGAAGCGAAACCTGCTGCTCCACCTGTGTCGCCTGAAAATAGCTGACGTTCAGGCAATGTTTTAGAGCGCTTCCGGTTCTGGGACTGGGACGAATCCGCGGCAGCGCCTCATTGATCGCATCCGCGCTGGTGGTGAAATCCACCGCCACCTTGCCCGACGTGGTGAACAACGCCACGCGATCTCCCGGCTCGAGGGACGAGCCGAGGTATCGCTTGACCGCGGCGCTGATCTGCGGCAGGTCCGTGATCTGAATATGGATGTCGTCGAAGACAAAGGCGACGTAGTGGTCGGGCCTCGCGGGCGGCACCGCCTGGTCCGGCCGGAAGGAGGGCTGCGCCTTTCCGCTTGGCGCCGGCGGCGCAACCGGCTCGGCAGCCTTCTCCACACGAAACCTCGAGATCTGCTGCCGCTTGCCCTTGTCCAGCACGCGAAAATCGTCCTTCTGCAGATTGCCAACCGCGTGGCCTTCGCGGTCGCGCACCACCACGGGAACTTCCACCAGGTTGGTCTGGACCTTGAACGACACCGCCGAATCGCGGGTGGAAATCTCGGGCTCTTTCGACGGAGGCGCGACCACCGCGGGAGCGCCAATCGCCGCGGCAATCGCGTTGCTCTCAACCGTGCTCACCTCCGGGGTGTCCTTCGACTCCGCCTGAGCCGGCGGTTGCCCCTGCCGTCGTGCCAGTTCCTTCGCATTCGGTTCCCAGTAACCCTTGCGCGCCTGGACATCGAGTTTACGTTGGCTGCGCAGCTTCACCCTAAGCTCGTGGAAACTGCCATTCTGCTTCAGGGCCTCGGGCGAAAACCCGAGCACATAAATGGTCTTCGGCGTCCCCGCCAGTTTGTGGATCGCCCCGTCCATGTCGTTTGTATCGGTGATGAAGCGGCCTCCGGTGCCATCGGCCAGCCGCGCCATGAATTCGTTGAACGCGAGGTTCGGTGCCGGATACAGGCCACGCGCATCCAGACTGTCGATCACGATCCCGGAGCGGACGGCGCGGTCGATCAGCGCCATGGTGTCGGAGGTCAGATCGTAACGGGATTCGTCCCGCAGGGCCATCCCCGGCGACAGGAACACAACGTTGCGCTGACCCGGGAGATGAGCCATGCGCTGGAAGATGTTCTGAAGGAGGAGCACGGTCTCCCGCGACGTCCGTTCCACGGGGATCCGTTCGACGGGGAGGTTCGGCGCGATCTGGTTCGAATCGCCGGGCGAGGGGTTCTGGAGAGCTTTCGCAAGCGCGGTGCGGTCCGCCGTGAAATCGACCTGATGCCCGCCGGATGTCTGGAAGATGGCCACGCGGTCTGCTGGCTGTAGTGTGCCAATGTATCTCCGGGCCGCCTCGCGAATATGAACGTCGTCGCCCGGACTCAGAAAACCCGGAGGCGGATCGCCGCCGCCACGCCAGATGCGCAGATCGTCGATGACCAGACCGACGAAACGATCCGGCACGGCCGCGGGAGCGGCTTTGGTTCCGGCCTCGGGCGCCGGCAAGCTCCGGTCGATCGCCATGTTTCTGCCGGTCTCCTCGACAGTGAATTGCCGAATCTCCTGCTCCCTCCCGTTGTCGAAGAGTTGAAAGTCGTCTCGCTTGAGATTCGCGACCGCGTTTCCATCCCGGTCGCGCACCACTACCGGCACGAGGACCACGTTCGCCTCGACCTTAATTGTGGGGCCGGCATCGTTCTGAGCGGGCGTCCCGACCAGCGGCAGAAACAATAAAAGAAAACGCGCTGCAAAGATGTTGCTCTTCGCATAGCTGTTCATGAATGCGGCCTCTATATTCGCGCGATCGCCGATTATTGTACCCCAACGCCGGCAGTGTACAAACTCGAAGCCGGGGGCCTCATTCGTACCGCAGGGCGATCAAGGGCTCGACGCGACTCGCGCGGCGGGCCGGAACGGCCGAGGCGGCGAGCGCAACGGCGAGAATCGCCAGTGTCGCGACAACGAACGAGAATGGATCGCGGGGCGCCACGCCGAATAGCAGGCTCGCGACCAGGCGAGTCGCGGCGAGCGCACCGCAGACCCCAATGACAACACCGGCGAGAACGGGCACCAGCGATTCGCGCACGATCAGTCCGACCACATCGCGGCCCCGCGCGCCGAGCGCCATTCGTATCCCGACCTCCTTGGTCCGCTGCGCCACAGCATAGGCCGTCACGCCATACAACCCGACCGAGGCCAGCACCAGCGCCAGCGCCCCGAAGCAGCCGCACAGATACGCGATCATGCGCTCGCGCCTGAAATTCGCGCTCACGTCGTCTTCGAGATTCTGTGCGCCCAGCAACGGCACGTTCGGATCCAGCGCGCGCAACTCGCTCCGGATCGCCGCAATCAACGGGGCCGGGTTTCCGGCGGTGCGGACGGCGAGAAAACGCGCTTCGGCCCCGTTCCGCCAACTCGGCACGTAGATGATGCCCCGGCTGTCGGCACGCCGGACCGTTGAGTGGTGCACG
>DATNLV010000091.1:0-12022 GCA_035602665.1 Bryobacteraceae bacterium
GATCGGGTTGGACAAACTGCCCGGGGTCAGCAACTACTTCCTCGGCAACGATCCCACGAAGTGGCGCACGGATGTGCCGCACTACGCGCGCATCGAGTACGAAGGCGTCTACCCGGGCGTGGACCTGGTGTGGTACGGGAACCAGCGCCAGTTGGAGTACGACTTCGTGGTGGCGGCCGGAGCGGATCCGAAGCAGATCCAGGTGGCCTACGAAGGCGTCGAATCGGTGGGAGTGGAAGCGGGCGGGGAACTGGTCTTGCGGACCGCCCTGGGCGAGGTGCGCCAGCAGGCGCCGCGCGTATACCAGGACATCGGCGGTAAGCGCGTGGAGGTGGAGGCGCACTACGCCATCGCCGCGCAGAACCGTGTGAGCTTCGAACTGGCCAGCTACGACCGCAAGCGCGAGCTGCGCATCGATCCGGTGGTGCTGGTTTACTCGACCTATCTGGGCGGCGGCGGCAGCGCCATCGCGGTGGACGGAACGGGCGCGGCCTATATCACCGGCATCATAGGTTCGGCTAACCTCCCCACCAAGTCGGCGTACCAGAATGCCTATGGCGGCGGGCAGGACGTGTTCGTGACCAAACTGGCGCCTACCGGCGACGCACTGATCTACTCCACCTACCTGGGCGGCAGCGGCTACGACGTCGGGAACTCCATCGCGGTGGATGGAGCGGGCTCGGCCTACGTCACCGGAATAACCATGTCTGCCGACTTTCCCGTCCAGTCGCCTTACCAAGGTTCCCTACAGGGCGGAAGTGACGCTTTCGTGACCAAACTGGCTCCGGCGGGCAACGCTCTGGTCTACTCGACTTACCTGGGCGGGACTGGTTCGGACTCGGGATACGGTATCGCGGTTGACGGAGCGGGCTCGGCGTATATCGCCGGCGAAACTGGCTCAGCGGACTTTCCAACTCAATCGGCCTACCAAGCGAGTATCAAGTCATTGAGTACCGTTTTTGTAACCAAGCTCGTTCCGGCCGGAGACGCGCTGGTATACTCGACCTTCTTGGGCGGCACCGGCGGAGACGCGGCCCGGGCGATCTCGGTTGACGGAGCAGGCTCGGCCTATGTGACCGGCATGACAACCTCGGCGGACTTCCCAACCCAATCGCCGTTCCAGGGTAGCTATAAGGGAGGATTAGACGCATTCGTGACCAAGTTTGCCCCGGACGGAAAGGCGCTGGTGTACTCGACCTTCCTGGGCGGGAGCGGCTACCAGTTAGGCCAGGGGATCGCCATAGATGGAACCGGAGCGGCGTATGTGACGGGCAACACGAATTCGCCCGACTTCCCCGCCACGTCGCCCGTCCAGAGATTCTTTGCGGGCGGCACCATGGACGCTTTTGTGACCAAGTTCACGCCCGCGGGCAACGCTCTCGTCTACTCCACGTACTTAGGGGGCAGCGGGTTCGATCAGGGTTTTGCCATTGCGGTAGACCGGACGGGCTCGGCCTATGTCGCGGGCACCACGGATTCGCCCAACTTCCCCGTTCAGTCGGCATATCAGAGCACCCTTCAAGGAACTAGCGCTGGTTTTGTGACGGCGCTATCGGCGGCTGGCAGTCTGGCGTATTCGACCTACCTGGGCGGCAGCGGCGAACAGGGCGCTTCGGGAATCGCGGTCGATGCGGAGGGCTCCGCCTATGTTGCGGGGTCACTCGCGGCCAAGCTGACGGGGTACTCGGGCGTGTTCGCTCTGTTGAGCCCGGCCCAAAACGCAAGCGCGATCTCGATCACACCAACTCTAAGCTGGGATGGCTCGCCCTTTGCCACCTCCTACGACCTGTACTTTGGCACGTCGTCCTCACCCCCGATCATGACGACCACCAGTAGCACCAGCTATGCGCTGGGCCCTCTGTCGCCCGCGACAACTTACTACTGGCGGGTCGTGGCGAGGAACGCCGTCGCCGCCGGTTCGACTAGCTCTGCCACCTGGTCGTTCACCACGCAGGACCTCCGGCCCCCCGCGCCCCTCCTGGTCTCTCCAGCCAACGGAGCGACCGGCGTTTCTGTTGCGGCGGCCTTGATCTGGAATGAGTCGGAGGAGGCTACGTCCTACGACATCTACTTCGGCACGGCAGCAACACCGCCCTTGGTCAAGAACACGAATGGATTGACTTATGTCCCGGCGACTCTGACCGCGGCCACCACTTACTACTGGCGCGTCGTGGCCGAGAACGCCAGCGGCTCGAACACTTCCGCCACATGGTCATTCACCACACAAGTGTCCCCTCCGCCCGCGCCTCTCTTGACTGCTCCCGCCAACGGTGCCACAGGCGTTCTGGTCGCACCAACCTTGACCTGGACCGTCTCGAGCGGGGCTACATTCTACGACGTCTATTTCGGCACGGCACCGTCGCCGGCCCTGGTAACGAACACGACGGGAACAACCTACACTCCTGCGACGCTAACCGCGAACACGACTTACTACTGGCGGATCGCGGCGAAGAACGCTGGCGGCTCGAACGCCTCGGCGACCTGGTCATTTACGACGCAGATCCTCGCTCCGCCCGCACCCGTTCTGACTTCTCCAGCTAACGGAGCCGGCGGCGTCCTGGTCGCGCCAACCCTGGTCTGGGATGCATCGGCCGGCGCCACCTCCTATGAAGTCTACTTCGGCACGGCGGCATCGCCGTCCCTGGTGACCAGCACCACTGGAACCAGTTACGCCCCCGGACCCCTGAGCCAGAACACCACTTACTACTGGCGGATCGTGGCCGGGAACAGCGCCGGGTCCGGCGATTCCGCGACCTGGGCATTCACCACCGGCACTCCGCCCGTCGGCCTTGAGTTTGTGGCGGTGACTCCCTGCCGTGTGGCGGACACACGCAACCCGGTCGGACCGTTCGGCGGTCCCAGCATGGCCGCGAACACTTCGCGTCCCTTCGCCATTCCGCAGAGCCCGTGCGGCATTCCGAACACGGCGCAAGCGTATTCACTGAACGTGACAGTAGTCCCCAAAGGGGCGCTCTCTTTCCTGACGCTGTGGCCCACCGGGCAGGACCATCCGTTGGTTTCCACGCTGAACTCCTTCGAGGGCGCCGTGGTGGCCAATGCGGCTATCGTCCCGGCGGGCGCCGGCGGCGCCGTGAGCGTGTTCGTCACGAATGCGACCGACGTCATCTTGGATATCAACGGCTATTTCGACACCTCAAGCGGCCCGAACTCGTACTCGTTCTATCCGGCCACGCCGTGCCGTGTGGCGGACACGCGCGGCCAGACCGGGCAGTTCGGCGGGCCTTCGATGCACGCTGGCGAAAGCCGGGACTTCCCCATGCCCCTGGGCGCCTGCGCCATTCCGGCCGCGGCGCGCGGATATTCGCTGAACATCACGGTGGTGCCGCCGGGTCCGCTTTCCTACCTGACGCTGTGGCCCACCGGGCAGGCCCGTCCCCTGGTCTCGACCCTCAATTCCTGGGCCGGGAAAGTAGTGGCGAACGCGGCCATCGTGCCGGCGGGCACCAACGAATCGATCTCGGTCTTCGTCACCAACCCGACGGATGTGATCCTCGACGGGAACGGCTACTTCGCTCCCCCCGGGGGCCCGGGTGCGCTGTCGTTCTACCCGGTGACGCCGTGCCGCATTGCGGACACCCGCGACACGGAGGGCCTGTTCGGCGGCCCGGAGATGGACGCGCAGACCACGCGCTCGTTTGCGATCCCGGCCAGCCAATGCAACGTGCCCTCCACGGCGCAGGCCTATTCGGTGAATGTGACCGTGGTGCCCGACGGGCGGCTCTCGTATCTGAGTGCCTGGCCCACCGGCGCGGCGCGGCCGCTGGTTTCGACCTTGAACTCGTGGGATGGCAGCGTGGTGGCGAACGCGGCGATCGTGCCGGCGGGCAACGACGGAGCGATCAGCATCTTCGTCACCGACGAGACGCAGGTGATTCTCGACATCAACGGATACTTCGCGCCGTAAGGCTGCCAGACGGCATCGACAACAGTCCCGCCCTATGGCGCGACCGCGCTAGAACCATCTGTCCCGCCCCCCGCTGGGGTAGAATGTTCTACACGTGCCCGATCGTCTGGTTGAAGGAGGGGTGCTTCCATGACAACAGATGGACTGTCGCGGATTGCTCGATCACTGGTCATCCTGTTGGCGCTCGCTGCCGCTGCCTGCGCCCAGTTCACCGCGGCTCCGGGGAGCCCGTTCACCGTGGGGACCAAACCAATGTCGGTTGCCGTGGGTGACTTCAACGGAGACGGCAAGCCCGACCTCGCCATCGCCAATGGAGACGGCACCGTAACCGTGCTGCTCGGCAATGGATCGGGCGGCTTCGCGGCCGCGCCCGGCAGTCCCTTCCCAGCGGGATCGGGTCCTTCTTCCGTTGCGGTGGGCGACTTCAACGGAGATGGCAAGCCCGACCTCGCCATCGCGGATTACAACGGCAACAACGTGACGGTCCTGCTGGGCGATGGAACCGGCCGCTTCACGGCGGCGCCCAGCAGTCCCTTCCCGGCCGGATCGCAGCCCAACTCGGTGGCGGCCGGCGACTTCAACGGAGACGGCAAGCTCGACCTCGCCATCGCGAACTACAACAGCAACAACGTGACGGTGCTGCTGGGCGATGGCCAGGGTGGATTCACGGCCGCCCCGGGCAGTCCGTTCCCGGCGGGCACGCAACCCTACTCCGTCGCGGTCGGCGATTTCAGCGGGGATGGGAAGCCCGACCTCGCCATCGCCAACATCGCCAGCGGCAACGTAACGGTGCTGCTCGGCAACGGAGCGGGCGGGTTTGCAGCCGCGCCGAACAGTCCCTTCGCGGTCGGATCGTATCCCGAATCCGTCGTGGCAGCGGACTTCAATGCCGATGGCAAGCTGGACATAGCCGTCGCGGGCGTCGGATTGTACTCCGCCACCGGATCGAACGTCACCGTTCTTCTGGGCGACGGAACGGGCGGATTCACGGCGGTCCAAAGCGGTCCCGCCGCGACCGGCGACTCGCCCACAGCGCTGGCCACCGCCGACTTCAATGAGGACGGCCTCCCCGACCTGGCCGTCATCAATCCCGAAACGGGTACCATAGCGGTTCTCCTGGGCAACGGAACCGGCGGGTTTACTTCCGCCACCGGAAGTCCGTTCACAGCGGGCACGCAACCGGTCTCACTCGCGGCGGGCGACTTCAATGTGGATGGCAAGCCGGACTTCGCCGTCGTCAACTACGGCAGCAACAACCTGACCGTGTTGCTGAATGGCAGCACGCCGCCGCTGAAGCTCCTGTCTCCCGTCAACGGGACAACCGGGCTTTCCGTTACGCCCACGTTGAGTTGGAACGCCCAGGCCGGGGCGACTTCTTACGACGTGCACTTCGGCACTTCGTCTCCGCCGCCGCTGGTGACCACCACCACGGCAACCACCTACGCCCCGAGCGCGCTGGCCCCGGGGACGCTGTACTACTGGCAGGTCGTAGCCCACACCGGCGCCACTACGCTCAGTTCTCCGGTCTGGTCTTTCATGACCCAGGTGCCACCTCCGCCGGCGCCCGCGTTGTCTTTGCCTGCCAATGGAGCCACCGGCGTCCTGGTCGCACCCACGCTGGTCTGGACCCCATCCGCCGGCGCCACTTCTTACGACGTTTCCTTCGGCACCTCGGCATCGCCGTCCGTGGTCGCCACGACCAGCGGCACCAGTTACTCTCCCGGAACGTTGAACCCGGCCACCACTTACTACTGGCAGATCGCCGCCAAGAACGGCGCCGGTTCCGCCGCTTCCGCGACGTGGTCGTTCACAACCGGCACCCCGGCCGCCGGACTCCACTTCATTCCGGTGGCTCCGTGCCGCGTGGCGGACACGCGCAACCCCTCCGGTCCGTTTGGAGGGCCATCCATGACCGCCGCCTCCACCCGCTCGTTTACGATTCCCGGCGCGTGCGGCATTCCCGCTACGGCCCAGGCGTATTCGTTGAACGTGACCGTGGTGCCCGCGGGCCCGCTTTCTTTCTTGACGCTGTGGCCCGCCGGCCAGACCCGGCCGCTGGTCTCGACGTTGAACTCGTTCGGAGGCACGGTGGTGGCGAATGCCGCTATCGTCCCCGCCGGCGCCGCTGGCGCGGTGAGCGTTTATGCCACGGATCCAACTGACGTCATCCTGGACATCGACGGCTACTTCGATGCCACCACCGCCGCGAATTCAATCTCGTTCTATCCGGCGACGCCCTGCCGCGTGGCCGACACACGCGGCGCCGCGGGTCTGTTCGGCGGGCCATCCCTGGTCGGCGGCCAGTCCAGGGACTTTGCCATTCCCTCCGCCGGCTGCTCGATCCCGGTCACCGCGCAAGCCTTCTCGCTCAACGTCACGGCGCTGCCGCTCACCGGCTACCTCGGCTATCTCACCACCTGGCCGAGCGGGCAGACCAAGCCTCCGGTCTCCACGCTGAACTCCTGGACCGGCAAGGTTGTCGCGAATGCCGCCATCGTCCCGGCGGGGAGCAACGAGTCGATCTCCGTGTTTGTCAGCGACTCGGCGAACGCCATCCTCGACATCAACGGCTACTTCGGCCAGCCCGGGAACCCCGGCGCTCTGTCGTTCTACCCCGTCGCGCCCTGCCGCGTCGCGGACACGCGGAATGCCGCTGGCCCCTTCGGCGGCCCGAAGCTGGACGCGCGGGCCACGCGCTCGTTTGCCATCCCGGCCGGCGTCTGCAATATCCCGACGACGGCCGCCGCCTATTCGATGAACGTGACCGTGGTGCCCGACGGGCTCCTGTCCTATCTGACGGCGTGGCCCACCGGCTCGTCGCAACCGGGCGTCTCCACGCTCAACTCCTTCGACGGCGCCGTCGTGGCCAACGCGGCCATCGTTCCGGCGGGGGCGAGCGGTGCCGTCAGCATCTTCGTCACCAACCCGACGCAAGTGATTCTCGATATCGACGGCTACTTCGCGCCGTAGGGCGGGGGCGGCAGCACGGAACCGCGCGCGTAAGCAAGCGGAGCGCCCCACAACAACACGAAGGCCCCACCGCTCTTGGTAAGAGCGGTGGGGCCTTGAGGCTTCGAATGAGCCTGACGGCGCGCGTTACTTCGCGCCGCCCAGTGTGATGTCAACCGAAGCCATCTCTATCCCGGGGTTGCTGGCCCGGAGTTCCTGTTCCAGCTTGGGGGGCTTCGCGCACCCCCGCAAACCGCCCGGGCTCCAGACTTCCGAGAAGAAGTACCGGTCGCCGTAGCGATGGAAGATGACCTTGCCGCTATCCGTCGGCTGGCCCTTGTAGGTCGACCCCGAGGCCGGCGCCAGCACCATCACGGACCGGCGCGTGTTGAGGTTGACGATCCGAATCACGGGGCTCTCGCTCGCCAGTGCCCGCAACTCGTAGTCGCCCGGCGGCAGGCTCACGGTATTCACCGTGAATCCGAATGGGACCTTCGCAACCGCGCTCGATTGCGCATAGAGCCCGGTAGTCCCCCCCAGCGCGGCAACGGCGCTCAATGCCAGGATTGTGTTCGTCAGCTTTTTCATTGTCGTATCTCCTTTTCCCCTTTTTTCCTCAAGTTCTTGTCTTGCGGAACGCCCTACACAAAGGCACTCCGGGCGCCAAACCGGCGCGCTCCGGATTCTTTTGCGCAAGGTATTGAAATGTCACATAATTAGTGTGCGGATGGGGAGCACGGGGCTGCCGCTTCCCATCGGATCCCTGTACCTGCAGGTGAATCCAGTAACCAAAAGGTGAAAGTCGGAGACGATGAGCCCGAAACTGTTGGCCATCGCTGGCCCGTTGCATGGCGCAAGCTATGCGATTGACGATGAGCGCCTCACCATCGGGCGCGACCCGCACAGTCATGTCGCCGTCCCGGACCGCCTGGTATCCCGCGAGCACTGCGTCATCGTCAGGCAGGGCGACGGTTTCCTGCTGCGCGACCTCGGCAGCCACAACGGCACCCTGGTGAACCAGCTTCCCGTTACGGACCAGCTGCTGGCGCATCGCGACACCATCACCATCGGCCAGACGGTTCTGCAGTTTCTCACCAGGGACGATCTTGTCTTCGACGATCCCGTCGGGACCGCCACCATCTCGCTGCCCGCGTTTCGCGATGCCCCGCAGCCCGCCCAACTCGCCGCCGCCGATCTGCAAGCGTTGTTGCGCGTCAGCACCATGCTGCATTCCTTCCATGCCATGTACCGGGGCCGCGCTTCTTCCGCCCGCAACCTGCTGGAGTCGCACCTGCTCTCTCTGATCCTCGAGGTCATTCCCGCCGGCCGCGGGGCCATTCTGCTCTATGAGGAGAGCCTCGACGAGCCCTCCTCCCTTTCCATCGAGGACCGCAAAGGGAAAGTGAACCGTCCCGTGACCATCAGCCGCGACATGGTCAAGCGGGTGTTGAGCGAGGCCTGCGCCATGATGGTGGAGGACGCCCCGCAAACCCTGCTGCTCGCGCCCCTGACGATTCGCGGCCAGGCCTGCGGTCTGATCTACCTGGAAGGCACGGCGCTCTCCGAGGCGCACCTCCAGCTTCTGGTGGCCATCGCGCAACCGGCGTCCATGGCCATGGAGAACGCGTTTCAACTGGAATGGCTGGAGACCGAAAACGAGCGCCTGGAAGCGGAGCTGCATCCGGACCATCACATGATCGGCGACAGCCCGCCCCTGCGCCGCTTGCAGCGCGACATCGCCCGCGCCGCGCAAGCCAATTCCACCGTGCTCGTCCTCGGAGAAACCGGAACCGGCAAGGAACTGGTGGCGCGCGCCATCCACCAAAGCGGCCCCCGCGCCCGCAAGCCGTTCGTGGCGGTGAACTGCGCGGCGCTCTCCGAGACCCTGCTCGAGAGCGAGCTGTTCGGACACGAGAAGGGCTCGTTCACCGGAGCCATCGCCCAGAAGAAGGGCCGGCTGGAAATCGCCGAGGGCGGTACGGTTTTCCTCGATGAAATCGGAGAGATGCCGCTGCTGCTGCAGGTCAAGCTGCTCCGTGTACTGCAAGAGCGCCAGATGGAGCGGGTCGGCGGCACGCAGCCGGTCAAACTCGATATCCGCCTCATCGCCGCCACCAATCGCAACCTCGAAGAGGAGGCGCGCGCGGGGCGGTTTCGCCAGGACCTGTACTACCGCCTCAACGTGGTCACGCTCCACACGCCCGCGCTGCGCGAGCGGCCCTCCGACATTCTTCCGCTGGCCATGCACTTCGCCGCCAGGTTCGGCGAGCAGTGCGCCCGCCGGATGACGGGCATCGCCCCCGAAGCGCAGGCCTACCTGGCGCACTACGAATGGCCCGGCAACATCCGCGAGTTGGAAAACGCCATCGAGCGCGCGGTCGTGCTCGGCGCGGGCGACATGATCCAGATCGAAGACCTGCCGGAAACGATCCGCGAGATCGCGAAGCCCGCCGGCGTGGCCCGCACCATGCCGCTCCAGGAAGCCATCGACGAGGCTAAGCGGCAGGCCATCCTCAGTGCCTTCGACCAGGTCCGCGGCGATCACGCCGCCGCCGCCGGCCTGCTCGGCGTGCATCCGAATTACTTGTACCGCCTGATGCGCAACCTGGGCATGCGATGAAGGCGGCATGGTTCGCCATCGGGCAGCCGCGCCCCGGTCCGGATATTGCTAATATAATGCTGTGGGCAATATTGACTTTGCCTGGGACCGCCGCAAGGCTCGATCCAACCTGCTAAAGCACGGCATCTCCTTCGAGGAGGCGCAGACCGTTTTTCTGGACGACAGCGCCCGCTTGATCGATGATCCCGATCACTCCGGCGAAGAAGAGCGGTTCGTGTTGCTGGGTTACAGTTTTCGGGCGCGCTGTCTGATCGTCAGTCACTGCTACCGGGGATCCGCTTGATCTCGGCGAGGCGGGCGACCACCCACGAAGAAGAAGTGTATTGGAGACTCAAATGAGAAGCGAATACGATTTCTCCCAATCTCGCAAGAACCCGTACGCCGGCCAGCTCAAGCGCCAGATCACGATTCGACTTGACAATATGGCGGTGGACTACTTCAAGAAGATGGCGGCCGAGTTGGGGATGCCATATCAGAACCTCATCAATCTGTTCTTGAGAGACTGCGCCCTGGAAAAGCGCCGGCCGGCCATTCAATGGGTCCAGCAGACGTCGAAAGAGCGAGTGGGCCGCTGACGGCGCCGGCTTGGTCTTACCGATGCGCGGGCTCCGCCGCAATCACTTGGCGGGAGCGTCGGCCTTCGCGGGCTCGGCAGGCGCCGCGCCTTTCATCTTCGCCAGGGCGTCATCCACGCGCTTCTTGAACTCATCCGCGTCGTTGTGCTCAATCCCGCTGTAGTTCGACCCGATCTTGATGTCGCAGGACGCGCCGTTCGATTCCAGTGCCACATGGTTGGTCCGCTGGAGGATCGCTCCGCCGGCGCTGATATGAACGGCGTGCTTCACATGGTAGGCAGCGGTCATCGTGGTCTCGTTAAGCTCGACCTTGCTGTAGTTCTCCTCATTGCCCAGCGTAGCTTTGACCGCCGTCCAAACCTCGCTGCAAGGAAACGAATAGCTGCTCTTGTGGCTCTTGCCGAACGCCGGCAGAGCCACACCAAGCGACATAAGGGCTACAACTACGAATCGCGTCTTCGTCATGGCATTTCTCCTGGTACCGCATCTCACACCAAGTCAGCGCAGCCCAGGGGCAAAATGCCTCACGTCTGCCCTTGACCGCGACATGCCATCCACGGCATAATATGAACTGGATGGCATGTGATGTGGAGTTCAGCGACGAGTTCGGCGAGTGGTGGGACCACCTGAGCCCTGAGGAGCAGGCAAGCGTGCGCGCGTACGTGAAACTACTTGAGGACTACGGCGTCGGGCTCAAGCATCCCTACTGCTCAAGTGTCGAGACGTCGCGGCACGATCACATGCGGGAGTTGCGAGTTCAGCATGGTGGCCGGCCCTATCGCGTTCTCTACGCATTCGACCCGCGCCGGACCGCGGTCCTCTTGATCGGGGGCGAGAAGACGGGGGATGACCGTTGGTATGTCACCTTTGTCCCGATCGCGGACAGGATCTACGACCGCCATCTCGAACAGCTTCGGAAGGAAGGAGAATCCTAATGGCACGCAAGTTCAGGGAACTCGAAGCGAAAATGTCGCCCGAGGCAGTGAAGACCAGCGACATGACGTATCGCCGTCTCAAAGAATCGATGGCGCTCGAGGAACTGCGCGACGCGCTGCGCATGACCCAGAAGGAACTCGCGGCATCTCTCAACGTGGACCAGTCCGCCATCTCCAAGCTCGAACACCGCACCGACATGTACGTCAGCACGCTGCAGCGATGCATCGCGGCCATGGGAGGGGAACTGGAAATTCGAGCGATCTTCCCGGAGGGAACCGTCCGTATCAGCCAGTTCGAGAGCCTCGCCGCCGACGAATGAGTCTGCGGCAAGGCGTCGTGAATCTACGCCGCCGCGGCCCGCCTCTTCCCGAAGACCGCGTAGATCACCAGGCCGATGGCCAGCCAGATGAAGAACCGCATCCAGGTCTCGAGCGGCAGCCCCACCATCAGCAGGAAGCAGCAGGCGATCGAGAGCAGCGGCGTGAACGGCACCAGCGGCACGCGGAAGCTCCGCGGCCGCTCGGGCTGCGTCCGCCGCAGCACGATCACGCCCGCCGACACCACGATGAACGCGAACAGCGTGCCAATATTCGAAAGCTCCGCGAACGTATCGATGTCCCAGATGCCCGCCGGTATGCCCACGACGAAGCCCGCGATCCAGGTCGAGACGTACGGCGTCCGGTAGCGCTGGTGCACCGTCGAGAACATGCGCGGCAGCAGCCGGTCGCGCGACATCGCGAACCAGATCCGCGCCTGCCCGTACTGGTAAACCAGCAGCGAAGACAGCATGCCCATCAACGCCCCGGCGGTCACGATCAACCGCAGGCGGTTCATGCCCAGCGTCTTCAAAGCCACCGCCACGGGCGCGTCCGGGTCCAGGTCCTTCCAACTCACAATGCCCGTCAGCACCAGCGACACCGACGCGTAGAGCAGCGTGCAAACCGCCAGCGTCGCGATGATCCCGAACGGCAGGTCGCGCTGCGGCCGCTTGCACTCCTCCGCCGCCGTGGACACCGA
>DATNLV010000093.1:0-15269 GCA_035602665.1 Bryobacteraceae bacterium
TGGCCACTAGCGATTCGTCATTCAAATCCACGACGGGCACGCCCGCCGCCACCACGGGCGCCCGCGCCCGGCGGCTCCGGGACCGCAGGAACAGCGCGACCGCCGCCCCCGCGGCCAGCAGCGCCAGCAGCCAGAGCGAAACACGCAGTAAGCCCGATGGCGCGGTTCCGGCCTTCTGATCGGCGGCCGACGCTGAGCCCAACAGGTCACGAAGCCAGTCAATCAGCCGCCTCGCCTCCCGCTCCACCCAGCGCCAGCCGCTGCGAAGACACGCGGCCGCCTTCTCGGTGAACTTGAGGATTCCCGATTCAAACGGCCGGTTCGCTGGAGCGGCGCGCGGCAACCGCCACCGGTATTCGCTCTGCGCCAGCACCGAATCGATCGAGCGGTCCAGGGCGACGACGGTTGGCGCCGCCTGTGGGGCAGGCGTCCACGCCTGCGCGGGACGTCCACGTCCCGCCGACGCCGAGCACACCAGCATCACCACCACCACCCCGGCGCGCGCAACCCGCCGCAGTTCCGCTCTCAGATCCGCTCCGCTCCCCGATGCCTGCCCCAGAAAACAGCGCAACACATACAGCGCCTGCACGAACGGATCGACGCACAACCACGTGATGCCAGCGGACACCGCGAAGAACGTCCAGTTGGCCGCAAGGAACACGCCGCTTCGAGAGAACTCGCTCTCATATCCGGTCAACATGCGCACCAGCTGCGGCAGCACGAGCACCGTCAGCGCCACGTTCAGAAACACGATCAGCGAAAACGCGGCCAGAATCGCGAGCGCGGTCCAGTTCTCACGGTGCCAGAGCGACGCCTGGCCTCTCGCCTGCCGCAGTACTTCGCCGGGACGCAGGCCGCAATCCGCCAGCGCGGTCACGTTGCGGAAGAACGCGCAGGTCCACGCGGCGGGCAGAATCGCCATCGCGGCCAGCGGCATCACAACCAGCTTCAGCGGCTGCACCGCGGATTGCACCACGGCGACGGCCCAGGCGCGCCGCCACGTCCAGCGCGGCGCCCCCGCGCCTTCGAGCTGGCGCCGGAGCCGGCCTGCGAACACGGCCTTCCACCCGTTCATCCAAAGGAACAGCAGAGCCATGCCCAACGCTTCGAAGAACGAATCCGCCTCCGCGTCCCGGCTGCGGCTCATCTCGGTCCAGAAGAACAGGCATCCGATCAGAAACGGGACGCTGCCGGCCAGGTAGGCGGCGATGGCGCCCGCGGGCGCACCGCGGAGCAGGTGGACGGCTTCCTCGAGCGTCTCCACCGGCCCGCCCGTCCTTATCGGCGTTGCCATGTGGTCCCCTCATCCTGCGCCGCGGGAATCTGCATCAGCACCTGTCCGATTCCGTAGAAGAACAGCCAGGCGAGCAACAGCCCCAACGCGCCGGCCAGCGCGCCCTTGACCCAGGCCAGCCTGCCGCCCTTCCCCGCACGCTTCGCCGAAAGCCGCTTGATGCACTCGGCGCACAGCAGCCGTTCCTCGTGCTCGGTGGCGCACTCGCGGCAGAAGTACCTCCGGCATTCCGGACAGCGCACCGCCGCTTCCCGGGATTCGTGGTTCCAGCAGCGTTCGTGTCGAAGGGAGGCGATGGCTACTCCTTGGTCAGTGCGAGAATCACACCCGCGGCCATGAGCACCAGACATCCGGCCGTGTAGATGATTACCAGAATCGGGTTCAAGGGCACGTCCAGAGGCACGCGCCGGGCAGCCACCGCGCGAAGAGCCTCCATCACGATCCTGCCATAGAAGCCGGCCGCCATCAGGCCGACGAAGGCCATGATCGCGATCATCAACCGCTTGATGCGGCGTGGCCCCCGCCGTCTCTCGTTGCGGATCAACGACGCCGCGGCGAGGCCTGCCTGCAACAGGATCAGAACGTACCACGCCCTGGCCGCGGTGCGATAGAAGAGCAGGCCTCCCAGCGCCAGGCTGAAGTAGGCGGACATTTCAAGAAGCCGCGAAACCTGACCGCGCTCCTTTGTGTCCCTCAATGGTGCGGCCATGGGTTCAGCCGCTGCTGCCGGCGCCTCAACGGCAACTTCCCGAACGTGCGCGGTCCAGCCCGCGACCAGCGTGCCCTGAACCTGCGCGATACGGTCCCCGAGAATCCGAATCGCCCTCTCCGAGCTCCAGAAACGGAATAACGACGGCAGTTCCTCGCGGCTCACCGCGGTCTGGATCGTGCACCGCACGCTCGCCTGCAGGGAGACGAACAGCCAGGCCACAGCCAGCGCCACAACCAGGGCCCAGCAGACATCGGGAAGCCAGGCCACCTCGCCGGCCCGCGCCACCAGCGCGACGAGGAACAGCACCAGCGCTACGAAGAACCAGGGCAGCGTCACCGCCCAGCGCGGCGTGCGCGCCAGCGCTAGCGCTTGAATGTCGCGGTAGTAGTAGCGCTTGTAGTCCTCCGTGAAGCGCCACCCGGTCACCGCCAATACATGATCGTCACCCAGCCACAGGCTCGCCTGGCGGAAGAACCCTCTCCTTCCCCCCGGCAGGCGTTTGTACTTCATCCCTTCGTCCCCAGCCGCGAGATCGTGTATGCCGCCCACCACACCCACAGCGCGAGTTCGCCGGTGGCCAGCAGAATGGCGGCTACGAAACGCATCTTGGTGCGGCCCACGATGCTCAACGGCGCTCTCCATCGCCGGATCGAGATGTAGAGCGCCGCAGCCGCGCTCACGAAGGTCAGGGGCCAGAAAAACAGGATGGGCCACACGGCCACCGCCAGCGCGGCCGAATCGTAGCAGACCCGGTGGTTCTCAAGCGCCACGATCTTCTTCTTCGCCATGCCGGAGGTGATGCATTCCGGGCACAGCGTCTCGCCGCGCAGCTCCATCTGGCACAGCCGGCACACGAACCGTCCGCAGCGCGCGCACGCAACCGCGGCAGTCTTGCCGGGATGGAAGAAGCACGTCGCATCGTCGGCGCCCGCCGCGATCTCGGCCGGCAGTATCGCCTCGGGCTTGGCCAGAATCGCTGGAAACGATCGAACCAGGACGCCCGAACCGCAGGCGGGGCACAGCGCCATCTCCGTCGCCTCGATCGCCTCAGGCGGCAGTGCCGCGCTGCAACGAGGGCACCGGATCGGGTTGGCGACCTCGACCGCCGCGGTTGCCACTGCTACGTCCTGATCACCCGGGTGCTGCAGATATAGTCATGCAGGCCGCGCTTTTCCGAGTCGAACCCCACCATGATGAACCCCAGGTCCAGAGGAATCGCGCTGAGCATCTTGGCGAAGAAGCGCCCGAAGGCCCGGCCCAGCGAGACCGGCCCGCCATCCGGCATCACCACCTTCAGGCCCAGGGCCTTCTTTCCGATGGTGGCGCCCGACCGGCTCACGAAGAAGGCCTCGTAGCAGGCCGACCCGCCGATCAGAAGCAGGTAGCCGATTCCAATGCCAATGCTCATGGCGGCGAGCGCGGCTTCGGGGGCGGCGCCCGATCTCGATAAGCTGGGCGCCAGCACCAGGATCGCCGCGATGATCAGGACTCCGGCGACGGCTCCCAGGATGAGCTGGTCGATGAGCATCGCGCCCACGCGGATCCAGAAGCCGGCGTAGACCATGGTTCCCCGCGGCGCGACGCCTTCCCGCAGTTTCTGCGCAAAGGTCTCTTTGCAATTCCCGCAAACCCAGCGGTCGCCGAAGCGCACCAGGTCGTTCGGCGAGAATGGACGCCCGCATTCCGTACAGAAAGTCGAGCCGCCCACCGCGAGCGGGCCGGCCGCTGCCGCCGTGACCGGCGCCGGCGCCGCAACCTGAATGTAGGGAACCCAGCCGGGTAAGCCGGAGTTCCACACCAGCGTCTCCGCTCTTATTACACCCGTCCGCACCAGGTCCGCCAGAGCCTCATCCGAAACCGGCCCGGCCTGCTTCCCGCCCGCCGCATAATACCAGTCCATACCGGCCCTCCCAGGCCACGAATTTACAGTGAAGACCAGTGTAACCGGATTATGGCGGACTTTGGGATGCGATTTCCGGGCGACCCGCTCCTGAAATCCCGGCCATCCCTCCCCTGCGGTGTAATGGACACAAGGGGGGCTTATGGGAACCAGACTTGCCGAGATGCCCGGAACCCGGGACGTGGACCGGCTCTCGATCAACACCATCCGCACACTGGCGATGGACGCGGTGCAGCGCGCCAACTCCGGGCACCCGGGCGCGGTGATGGCGTTCGCGCCGGTGGCGTATTGCCTGTGGCAGCGGTTTCTGCGCTTCGATCCCGAGGACCCGATCTGGCCCGATCGCGACCGCTTCGTGCTCTCGAACGGCCACGCCTCGATGCTGCTCTACGGGCTGCTGCACCTGGCTGGAGTCCGGGCCGTCAACCCCGCGTACGAGACGCTGGGCGAGGAGGCCGTGAAGCTCGAGGACATCAAGAACTTCCGCGAGCTCGGCAGCAAGTGTCCCGGCCATCCGGAATACCGCTGGACTTCGGGCGTCGAGACCAGCACCGGACCGCTCGGCCAAGGCGCGGGCACCAGCGTGGGCATGGCCGTCGCCCGGCAATGGATGGCGCAACACTTCAACCGTCCGGGCTTCGACATGTTTACCTACCGCGTCTTCGTCACCGTCAGCGACGGCGACCTGATGGAAGGCATCGGCAGCGAGGCCGCGTCCCTCGCTGGTCATCTGAAGCTCTCCAACCTGTGCTGGATTTACGACAACAACCACATCACGCTGTCGGGCCCCACCTCCTGGACGTTCACGGAGGACGTGGCCACGCGCTTCATCGGCTACGGCTGGAACGTCACGCGCGTGGGCGATCCCAACGATCTCGAACTGGTGGACCGCGCGCTGAAGGTGTTCCAGAACACGAGCGACCGGCCCACGCTGATTGTCGTCGACACCCACATCGGCTACGGCGCGCCTCACAAACAGGACACCATCGAAGCGCACGGCGAGCCGCTGGGCGAGGAAGAGGTCCGACTCGCGAAGCGCTTCTACGGCTGGCCCGAGGATGCGGCTTTCCTGGTCCCGGCCGGCGTTCGAGAGAACTTCCAGGCCGGAATCGGAAAGCGCGGCCGCCAGTTGCGCCAGGCCTGGATGGCGAAGTTTCGCGAATACCAGCGGCAGTATCCCGTGATGGCCGACCACCTCTACCGCATGCAACATCGCGCGCTTCCCGACGACTGGGCTCAGGACCTCCCCGCCTTTCCCGCGGACTCGAAGGGGATCGCCACGCGCGATAGCTCCAGCAAGGTCCTGAACGCGATCGCCGCCAAGGTTCCCTGGATGTTAGGAGGCGACGCCGACGTGGCTCCCTCCACGCGCACTCGCCTCACCTTCGAGGGAGCGGGCGACTTCCAGCCCTCGAGCTACGGAGCCCGCAACATCCACTTCGGCATTCGCGAGCATTCGATGGCTGCCATTGCAAACGGCCTGTCGCTCTCCAAGGCACGGCCGTTCGTTTCGACCTTCTTCATCTTCAGCGACTACGCCAAGCCCTCCATCCGCCTCAGCGCTCTCATGGAAATCCCGGTCATTTACGTCTTCACCCACGATTCGATCAGCCTCGGCCAGGACGGGCCCAGCCATCAGCCGGTCGAGCAACTGGCCGCGCTGCGCGCCGTCCCCGGCATCATCGTCCTGCGGCCGGCCGACGCCAACGAGGTCACAGAGGCATGGAAAGTCATCATGGCTTTACGGCATGAACCCGCGGCCCTGGTGTTGACGCGCCAGGCGGTGCCAACCTTCGACCGGTCGAAGTACGCTCCGGCCGCCGGCCTCGCGCAGGGCGCTTACGTGCTCGCCGACGCCCCCGGAGGAAAGCCGGACGTGCTGCTGATAGCGACCGGCAGCGAGGTCGCCCTTGTAGTGCAGGCGTTCGAGGAGCTGAGCGCGGAGGGCGTCAAGGCCCGCGTGGTGAGCATGCCCTCCTGGGAACTGTTCGATCGCCAGGAGCCCGCCTACCGCGAGAGCGTGATCCCGTCGGCCGCCAAGGCGCGGGTGTGTGTCGAGCAGGCGTCGACGCTGGGCTGGGATCGCTTTGCCGGGCCGTCCGGCGAGATCATCGGCATGAGAACGTTCGGTGCCTCCGCGCCGCAGAAGGAGCTGCAGAAGAAGTTCGGCTTCGTGCCCGAGCGGATCGTCGCGGCGGCGCGGGAGCAGATTGCGAAGTCCCCACGCCGCGCCAGAAAGGAGGCCTGAAATGCGCATCGTATTGGGCGCGGATCATGCCGGCTTCGAGTTGAAGCAGAACCTGCTGGCCTTCGTGCTCGGGCTCGGCCACGAGGTTCTGGACGTGGGCACGAACAGCACCGCTCCGGTGGACTATCCGGATTACTCCGAGGCCGTCGGCAAGGCGATCCTGAACCGGCAGGCGGACCGCGGCGTTCTGGTGTGCGGCAGCGGAGTAGGCGCTTCGGTGGCCGCCAACAAGCTGCCGGGGATCCGCGCCGCTGTCTGCCACGACACCTACTCGGCCCATCAGGGCGTGGAGCACGACGACATGAACGTCATCGTCTTCGGCTCGCGAGTGATCGCCTCAGAACTGGCGCGGGACCTGGTGAAGGCTTATCTCGGCGCGACCTTTTCGGGAGAGGAGCGGCACGTGCGGCGGTTGGCGAAGATCCGAAAGCTCGAGCGCGAGTGCGCGGCGGGCGCGTAACAAGGCACAACGAGCCCGGGCAGAGTGCGGAGTTCGAGCAGGCGTTCCAACAGGCGCAGGCGCTGATCTCGCGGATGAACGGCTACGTCTCGCATCAGTTACACCGTTCGCTCGAGGTGCCCGACAGTTGGGTTTCGTCAATCGGCCGAGTATCGGGAATGGGGGCGCCTGCTCCACACTTCGAGGCACTCTTTCCACCGGAGAAGCCGGCGCAGGACTAGCGCACGAATTCGGCGGTGACGCGGTTCGGAATGAGGCCGCGCTCGAAGGCGACGTCGTAGAGTTTCTGGGCCGCGCGCGGAACGATCTCGCCGGCATCGACCGTGAAGTGGTTGACGTACATCCCGATGAACTTCTCAGCCAGCCGCGGCTCCATGTCGCGCGCGAACTGCAGCGCGTAATTCAGCGCCTCTTCGTGATTGTCGAGCGAGTACTGGATGCTCTCGCGCATCAGCCGGCTACACTCCGACCGTATATCCTTCGGCAGCGAGCGCAGCAGCGCATTGGCGCCCAGCGGCAGCGGCAGGTTGTAGCAGGATTTCCACCAGGCGCCCAGGTCGAGCACCTTATGGAAGCCGGAGCGGGAATACGTCAGCTGGCCTTCGTGGATCACCAGGCCCAGATCCACTACGTGCTCGTTCACAGCCTCCAGAACTTTGTCGAAAGGCGTGACCACCGGCTCGAAATCCGGCTCCAGTATCTTGAGCACCAGGCAGGCCGTCGTGTACAGGCCGGGCACGGCGATGCGTTTTCCCTTGATGTCCGCCGTCGTCAGCGGCCAGGATGCCACCAGCAGCGGACCGTAGCCATCGCCCACGCTCGATCCGCTGGCCATCAACGCGTACTTGTCCGCGACATACGGGTAGGCGTGATAGGAAATCGCGGTCAGCGCGTAGACTCCCTGCTCCGCCTTCCGGTTCAGGGTCTCGATATCCTCGAGCACGTGCTGGAAGGAGACCAGGCGCGAGCGGATCTTCTTGGTCGCCAGCGCGTAAAACATGTACGCGTCGTCCGAATCCGGGCTGTGGGCGCAGGCAACTTCAGCGGGTCCAATTGATGTCATAGGAAGGCGGCTTCAAACACTATAGCAAACCGCCGATGGCGCAGACGGGTCGTAATGCCTTCGTAATTCCGCCGCGCGAGACACCGGTTTCGGACCGCCGCATCTGGGTCATGCGAGAGCAGCCCGGCCGGCCCGTGAGCCGCGGTGCTACGCCGCCTTGAGCTGCCGCGCCAGCGCCAGCAGGGCCGCCGTCGAGCGCTCGATCTCGCGCTCGAGAACGGCGTACGCCTCGGGCGCCGGGCGAAGATCCCCGCTGCGGCCGAGCATCTCCAGGCGCAAGGCTGCCTCGCGCGCTGGTTCGGCGCCGAAGTTCGCCACGGAGCCCTTCAGGGTATGGGCGGCGCGCTCGACCTTGCCGGAGTTTCCGGCGTCGATCGCGGAGCGAATGTCTGCAAGCAGTTTCGGGCAGTCTTCGGCAAACAGGGCGGCGATCTCTTCGAGGAACTCGACGTCGCCTCCGACACGGTCGAGGATTGCCGTGCTGTCCAGGAGTTGTCCAGGTGTATCCGGTTCCACAGCCAGTCTATCGGCAACGCCCGAGCCGCACTTTACACCGCCACGCCGATTCCGGGACGCCGCTATGATGAGAGCGATGCCTGACCAGCGCATCGCCGTGCACGGCCACCGGGGCGCCCGCGCCTCGTTCCCGGAGAACACGCTGGCGGCGTTCCTATTCGCCATCGACGCCGGCGCCGACTACATCGAGCTCGACATCCAGGCCACCGCCGACCAGGTCCTGGTGGTCTGCCACGATCCCGTGCTCCGGCGCCGCATCTATCAGGGCCCCTCAGGCGGCCGGGTTGTCAGCAGGCTCACGCTCGCCGAACTGCGGCGGTTCGACTGCGGGTCGCTCACCGACCGCCGTTTTCCCCGTCAGACAGCAGTGCCTGGGGCGCGCATCCCGACCCTGGACGAGGTGCTAGCCCTGGCCGGCCGGGGCCACTTCCGCTTCAACATCGAGGTGAAGACGTTTCCCGGGAGGCCGTACGACGGCCTTTCGCCGGAGGCGATTGCCGCGCTCGCTGTCGAAGCGGTGCGGCGCCCGGGCCTGGACCGGCGGGTCGAAATGCAGTCGTTCGACCTGCGCGTCTTGCGTGCGATCCGGGATCTGGACCCCGGCCTGCCGCTCGCTGCGCTCTGCCAGTTCGGCAGGCGGGACTTCCTGCGCCTGGCGCGCGAGGCGGGCGCCACCACGCTGGGGCCATACCAGCGCCTGGTGACCCGCTCCAGTGTCGCTCGCGCGCACGCCGCCGGCTTCCGGGTGGTCCCCTGGACGGCGAACCGGCCCCGCGACTGGGCGCGGCTGATCCGCGCCGGTGTAGACGGCATCATCAGCGATGACCCCGCCGGGCTGATTCAATACCTTGACTTTGGCGCGCCTGCCGCCGATAATCGTCCCACGCAGTCCTATTCCACGCTCAAGGAGTAAAGAGAGATGGCTAGCAACGTTCCTCCCATGCCCCCGCCTCCGCCCCCCGGTGCAGGCCTGCCCGCGCCGAAGAAGGTCAGCCCGGTTGTCTGGATCCTGGGCGGATGCGCGGTCCTGGTGTTCCTGGCCGTGGCGGCCGTGACCGTAGGCGGACTTTTCATCGCCCACAAGGTCAAGGAAGCGGGCTTCGACCCCGAACTGATGCAGAAGCATCCCGAGCTGGCCGTGGGTCAAGACGATGGTGGCGGTGAATCCGGATGCGGAGCTGGTCTCGATCGACGAAGACAAGGGAATCGTCACCGTCCGGAACAAGAAGACCGGCGAGACCGTCACGATGAACTTCGAAGACATCAAGCAGGGCAAGATGAGCTTCGAGTCGGGAGGCAAGAAGGTCGTGATGGAGGGCCACGGCGAGGGCGATACCGGCTCATTCACCGTGAAGAGCGACCAGGGCACGGCCAAGTTCGGCGCCGGAGCGGTGAAGATGCCCGCCTGGCTGCCGGCATACGGCGGCGCGACCGTCCAAGGGTTCTCCAGCCAGACGCCCAACGGCTCGGGCGGCACGTTCTCCTTCAAAGCCGGCGACGGATTCGACAAGGTGGCGGAGTTCTATAAGGACGCGCTGCAGAAGGCGGGCTTCACGGTGGAAGTGATGCAGCATCCCGGCGGCGCGCTGTTGACCGGGCGAACCGGCGGGCGCTCGGCCACCATCAACATCATGGCGGACGGCAGCGGCTCTTCGGTCACCGGAACCTTCGAAGACAAGTGACAAGGCGCGCGGTGTCGTAAAATAGGGGACTGTCGGGGCGTAGCGCAGCCTGGTAGCGCACCTGCCTTGGGCGCAGGGGGTCGGCAGTTCGAATCTGCCCGCCCCGACCAATTAGAATCAGGCGGGGACGAGGGCGCGACTCTCCCAAGCGCCTGTGACGAAGTCGCGCGGGGCAATGATCATACGACAGCAGCAGTTGGAGGTGTTCGATCGCCTATCGTTTCAGAACTTCGAAAACGAGGCCGTCGAACACGCGCGGAACTTCGCGCCCAAGCACTGCGAGGTTCTGGGTGAGGACGGCACAAGAGTAGCGGTAGAGGCCGGCATTCAACGGGCAGGCCGCTTCGGGTTCAACAGCCGCGGGCCTGTGAATCTGTTTATCGACCTAATGTTTCTGCTTGGCAGCGAGTTCGATAGCGACCCACAGTATCCTTGGGCCGGCAGCATCGTTCGCGACCGCACAATCCCGGGTCAGGCGGAAAGGGCCGACCGCCTCCACCGACGCTCGATCGAGTATCTCGATAAGGTATACGGTCCGGAGAATCGCTTCGCGATTGCGGCGCTGCATTCCGTCAACCGCGCCCTTGAGAATCTGGCGCGCCGGCTGCCAGGGGATTTCCGCTCGACTATGAGATCCACGCTTGACACGCTCTATCCGCAGAAGAGCGCCGAGCTCGGCGATGCCGGGCTCAGTGGCGTCATTGACCGCGGGACCTCAATTGCACAATCGTGTTCTATCACCAGCGAGGCCGGGATCGCACTGTTGATCGCGCTTGAGTTCGCCTTCGGGCACGCCTTCGCGCGCGATCCCCTGTATCCATGGATCGGCGCTACGCTGCGGGCCGAGTCCCCGCCGAACGCGAACGATCGAGCGCTCCTGCTTTATCGCAAGACGATGGCCTACCTGGCCGGTGTGGTGTCCTACCTGGAAGGCGAGTAGCAATGGGAAAATCGCGACCTGCACCCCCAGATTGTGGCGACAGCCCGGCGGCCCCTTCGGGCTCGGGCGCCAGGCCGGCCGCTGGCGGGACCGGCGCCGCGCCCGGTCCAGGTGGAGCTGCGCCTGGCTCGGGTTCAACAGCATCGTGCGGCACGCCGGTGACGAAGGACGTCAACAAGCGGGTGACGGAGACAATCACCAACGGTAACCCGGCAAGTTGGAACGGCACCTATGCCTGGGATTCGAAGTTCCACGTCGCCGTTGACAAGAGCAAGTGCACGGTCACCGTTACCGTGAAACTGAAAGTGACCGGGACGATCACGAGTGCGCAGAAGACGAAATGGAAGAATGCGATCGAATCGAAATGGAACAACAAGGTGCGCTTCTGCTGCACCGGATGCAACTGCCCGAAAGGACTAACGGTGACGATCGCTGTGAAGTTCGTCGATTCCGGCGAGGACTACACGGTGGTCGCGCAAACGCCGGGAGCAACGGCGGGCGGACGCTCGGGGTTGGGTGGAACGACGAGCATGACTGGCTGGGGCGTGAACGATACCGTCGACGTCACACACGAGTTCGGGCACATGCTTGGAAATCCGGAGGAGTACTTCACCACCGACGGCCATGACTACTCGGAAGGCGGAACCAAGCAGCCATTCCGCGACCCGAGTGGAGGCATCATGAATAACCCGGCCAACAACCCGCTGCCGAGGAATTACGACCCGATCAAAACGGCCGCGGAGTCGGCGATGGGCTCGAGTTGCAGCACCAGGGCGGCCAGTTGAGAGGAAGAGTCGTTTATGTTAAGCAGGTATGCTTTCGTTCTTCTGCTTGGGTGGAGCACCGCTGCTGCCACCGCACAGGGACAGGGCAGGTCGACTAAGACAGGGAGACCCATGAAAACCGTGGTTAACCATCTGGCAGCCGAGATCTCAGCGCTTCCGCGCGTGAAAAGCACTGAGGGTGTGCGCGTCACCGTAAAGCTGACGAACGAGTCGGCTGCGCCTTTGCGACTGGATGCGAGGTATCTCACCGCGCCTTCGCTGGTGCTCAAATTCGAGACGGAGGACGGCGCGCCCGTGCCGACCGGGCCTCCGCCGGTGCCGCAGGCCGACGACGGCAAGACCGGCCGTGTGGACCTTGCGCCAGGCGAGTCCGTCAGCCACACCTATGAGGGAGGGCTCATCTTCGGCATCTCTCTAAGCCCCGGCAAATACCGCGTGCTATTCCGTTACAGCAACGAGCCGGGGCTGCCGGGCGAATGGACGGGGTCCATCGAGTGCGGACCGGTGCCGTTCCAGGTTATCGGGGAATGAGCTCTCGGGCTGTTGCGGCTCATTTCGGCAGGTCGGTTTTGGCGGTTACGTTGAATTTGCCGGTTTGAACCGAGGCGGTGTCCTGAGGCTGGGCGCCGCCGAGTGAGACGGTGTATTCGCCGGGCACGATCACGCGGTTGCCCTTCGCATCGACCTGGCCCAAGGAGCGCGGATCAATCGTCAGACTGACGTGAGCTGACTCGCCGGGAGCCAAATGCACGCGCTTGAAGCCCGCAAGCACGCGCAGGGGAGTCTCGAAGGCCTTCGGCTGCGTGAGGTAGAGTTCAACGACTTCATCGCCCTCCGTTCGGCCCGTGTTCTTCACGTCAGCTTCCACCGTGACGGAATCGCTTTGCGTAACTTTCAGGTGGTCGTACGCAAAGGTGGTGTAGCTGAGTCCGAAGCCGAATCCATAGAGCGGCTTTTCCGCCAGGTAACGATAAGTCCGGCCACGCATGGAATACTCATCGAATGGCGGAACCTGTTTCAGCGACGAATAGAAAGTCAGCGGAAGGCGACCGGCGGGATTGTTGTCGCCGGCCAGCGTCGCGGCGATCGCCGTACCACCCTCTTCACCGGGATACCAGGCTTCGAGAATCGCATTCGCATTCCGCACGGCCCAGTTGACGGCCAGCGCGCTGCCGTTCTGGAGCACGACGACCAGCGGCTTTCCGGTGGCGGCGAGCGCCTTCAGCAGATCTTCCTGGGCCGCGGGCAAATCGATCGAAGTGCGATCGCCACCGTTGAACCCGGCGAGCTTCACGGGCATCTCCTCGCCCTCGAGCGACGGGGAAAGCCCTACGAACGCGATGGTCAGCTCCGATTGCTTTGCGGCTTCGACTGCCTGGTTGCGGAGCACGGCCGCCGGGGCCTCCCAAGTGAGGTCAATGCCGGCGCTCCCGGTTTTGTGCAAGTACTCCAGGCGGATGGGGTGCGGTTGCGTATCGCTGAACGTCACGGGGGCTTCGATGACGGCACCTCGCTCGCCGGTGGTCCCGCGGCGGCTTTCAACCAACAGCTTCTGATCCAGGTAAAGCCGGAAGCCTTCCGCGTTCTGGCAGGCATAGCAGTAGTTCACGCGCACACCCAGTTTGTACTCGCCGGGCGCCGGCGGAGTGAAGCTGCCGCTCCAACGCACCGAGTAGTTATTGCGCTCGAGGCCGTCTACGGGAATAACCTTGTCCCAATTGAAATTGATGTTACGATCGGTCCGCGTGAGGACAGGCGGGCCACTCAAATCGGGCGAGCTGAAGTACTCGCCGGTAAGTCCATCGCCTGATCCGTTCGCGGGATGCAGCGCGGTGTGCTCGATGGGCATGGCGAAACCCTCGACCAGCGTGGAGCCCTGCGCATAAGCCACCTTGGCGGAGGAGAACCGCTTTTCAATCCCGTCGAGCGGATAGACCGGCGAAGGCGGCGGTCCGTTGTAGTTGCCTTGCAGGGACTGCACGAGCTCCGCCGTGGGGCCGACCACCGCGATGCGAGTCATCCCGCCTTTTAGAGGGAGTATGTGGTCCTGATTCTTCAGAAGCACCATGGACTCCCTCGCGGCGCGCAGCGAGAGCTGGCGATGATCCGGTGAGTTGACCTCACTCATGCCGAGTCGCCCGTAGGCAAAACTGGTGGGCGGGTCGAACATGCCGAGCTGGAACCGCGCCCGGAAGAGGCGGCGCAATGCGGTGTCGAGCTCGGATTCCTGGATCAGGCCCTGATGGACTGCGTCAACGAGTGCCGGGAACGCCTGCCCCCGCCCGAAACCGCATTCGAGATCGGTGCCGGCCTTAACGGCGGCGGCCGCGGCGTGGGCCATGTCGGGGGCGTAGTGGTGTCCGTTGTTTATGTCGGCGACGGCAGCACAGTCGCTCACGACGTAGCCGTCGAACTTCCACGCGTCGCGCAGATGATCGCGCAGGAGCATGTTGCTGGCGCAGGCGGGCGCTCCATCAATTGCGTTATAGGCGCACATCACGGACTGCGCGTGCGCTTCGGTCACCGTGGCGCGAAAGGCGGGCAAGTAAGTGTCCTCGAGATCGTGCGGCGAGACATCCACATTGAAGCCGTGCCGCAGTAGCTCGGGACCGCTGTGCACCGCGTAGTGCTTGGGGGTCGAGACCACCCTGAAGTGTTGCGGGTCATTTCCCTGCATGCCGGTGACGAATGCGACGCCCATGCGGCTGGTGAGGAACGGGTCCTCACCATAGGTCTCCTGGCCGCGCCCCCAGCGGGGGTCACGAAAGATGTTGACGTTGGGCGCCCAGAAGGTAAGGCCGAAGAACATTTCGTGGTGGTCCTGGCGAATGGCCTGGTTGTACTTGGCGCGCGCCTCGGTGGAGACCGTCTCGCCCATCTGGTGGACCAGGCCGGTGTCCCAGGTGGCGGCCATTCCGATCACCTGAGGAAAGTTCGTGGCGTAGCCGGCGAAGGCGACACCGTGGAGTCCTTCGTTCCACCAGTCGTACTTAGGAACGCCAAGGCGCGGGATGGGGGCGGCGTGGTCACGCATCTCGGCGACCTTCTCTTCGAGCGTCATGCGGCCGATCAGGTCGTTGACGCGCTGGTCGAGCGGTAACGCCAGATTCATGTACCCGGGCAGAGAAGTTGCCTCTTGGGCATGGACGGGGAGAGTGGGTGCGAGAGCGGCCAAGAGGGTGAGCAGGCCGTTCCTCAGCGGAGCGCGGAAGCTGGACATGGGGATTATTATACGCTCGTCGCCTGCGGCTCCTCGCGCGGGTCGATGGTGGATGGTGGATGGCCGATGGTGGATGGTGGGGTTTCGGCTCGCTCGTCGCTTGGGGCTCCGAGCGGGTCGATGGGGGATCGGCGCTCGTCGCCTGCGGCTCCTCGCGGGTCGATGGTGGATGGTCGATGGTCGATGGTGGGCGCATCTTCATCAGAGCGCGGGGGTTGTGCGTCGCTGGGTTCGGGGTGAAGTTTTTGATTTTTGAGTTGGGCGTCCAGGAGCTTTAGCGTGCGGCGGAGCTCGGCGCTGAGGCGGGTTTCGTGGCGGTGGAGGCTTTCGAGGGCGCGGGAATCGTCGCAGAGATGCTGGTAGGCGATGGCGGCGCGGATTTCTCCGGAACAGGATACGAACTCTTCTTCGATCTCGGGTTTCTGGCTGTCCATCTGGAGCTCCATGAG
>DATNLV010000095.1:0-2046 GCA_035602665.1 Bryobacteraceae bacterium
GACGGCCGAAACCAGCTCCGCGTGAACCCGCCGCACCTCGGCCACAGCCTTGCGCCATGCCGCTTCGCTGGCATCCGTAACCGCCGGAAAATTCTCCGCATCCGAGGGTTCCACCGCGACGCCGCCCAGGCGCCGCAACACCGCCCCATCCCACGCCGCTATATGCAGCGCGAGCTCCCAGATCGAATGAGCCTGCGCAATCGGATGCGCCGCCGCCTGCGCGGCCGTGACGCCCTCCAGAAGTTCCGTCACGCAATCGCCATGCCACGCCTCGCCATCAAACGCGCGCCGCAACTGGTCGGCGATACGAGCCGTTTCCCGCGGGTCATGCTTAGACATGCAACACCTCCGATTTAGGGTAGTGGGCTACTCTGAATTCAGGAGCCGCTCGCCTCCATCGACCCTATTCAGCCTTCCCCCGTGTTCCTCTGTGTCCCCTGGGGTAAAGATTCGCCGCGCTGCCGCAGAGTTCTTAAGACGCGCTCTGCGTCGCCAACCACGTAAGCTAATCCGCACACACCGCGATCCCCGCATCATCCGCGGCCCGCGCCACCGCCTCGCCATCCAGCAGCAGGCACCGCCCCGCGTCCACCGCCAGACAAGTAGCCCCGGCGCGTGCCATCGTCTCCATCGTCTTCACGCCAATCACGGGAACATCGAAGCGCATATCCTGTCCCGGCTTCGCCACCTTCACCACCGTCAAATCCCGGCTGAGCGTCGATCCTGATTTCGGTTCCGATTCTATGTTTGTCGACTCTACATACAACGACCGCATCAGTTCTCCCGCCCGCTCAATCGCCGCATCCGTGCCCTCCATCGCCTCCACCGCCACGCACGCCGTTTCCGCGATCACCACCGTCTGCCCAATGTCATACTCCGCCAGCCGTCGCGCCACCCCGCGTCCATACTCAATGTTCTTGCGCTCCTCCAAGCTCGGAGCCCGCTTGGTGAGCACGCCCGTTTTCGCCAGCAGGGGCTCCAGCAGCGCCGTCGAGTTTTCCAGCACGATGCCCTCATCCGCCAGCACCTTAGCCACCGCCCCCAGCAGCGAATCCGTATTCCGCGTGCCCAGCGATAGCAACAGCTTGGCCAGGCGCCAGTCCGGCCTGATCCCGGAAAATATCTGCTTGTGCTTGACCTGCCCCGCCATCACCGCCCGCGTCACGCCCTCAGCTTTGAAAGTCTCGATGAGCTTCGACAACTCCCCAAGCGAAAGCCAGTGCACCGACGCCGCTCCATGCGACTCGAAGTCATGGCCGGCCTCCTCTTGGATGGCCGCCACCACCACCTCATACCCTTGTGCCCGCGCCGCATCCAGCACCAGCAAAGGAAATTTGCCATTACCCGCAATCAGCCCCAGCCGTGTCATCTCAGCAGACAGTGTAATCGAGTCTCGCCCGCGACCCCTATCCAGATCGTCGCTCCTCTGCCCTACGCTCCCATGCCTAAAGAGGTACGCAAATTAGGAAACAGCCGCTCCCACTGAAGGGAATCAACCTCCGCTCTCGTTCTACATAGTAGGGGCAGCGTCTTTCTACGCGTGAAGGAAGGTTCTCGGATAGAATCCCGCGGCCGGTCTTAGTCGCGGGGCCCCCTTCCGCGAGAACTTTTTTGATGTGCGGTCGGTACCCAATCCGGCCTGCCCCCGTTGCTTCTTCCTGCCCGTATACCATCTCGCCCTTCCGATCCCCCGCCGCAATTTCACACTGATGTAACAATTCCTGCGTATAGTTCCGCCCATTCGGGCGCGATCTCGCGCCCCACCACTAAACTATTTTCGCATCGAGGAGACCTTCGGATGGCCACCGCCACGACTGTGCTGGAAGCAAAACTAGGCCGCAGTCCCGGAAGAATCGGGATGCTCGGCTTCGGCGTAGTGCTTATTATCGGCGTCGTTTACTCGGCCTATCATCTGCTCTCCGATCTTGCCGCCTCCCACAGCTCCGTTACCGCGTACGTTCTGCTTGGCATCGCCCTGCTCGTGGCGCTGGGCTTCGAATTCGTCAACGGCTTTCACGATACCGCCAACGCCGTCGCCACCGTCAT
>DATNLV010000114.1:0-3614 GCA_035602665.1 Bryobacteraceae bacterium
CAGATGGGCTGAAACCAGTCGTCCTTGTCCATGTCGTACACGATGAAGTTCGAGTCGAACTGCCAGTAGGTCCAGGCGAAGCCGAACGATTCGGCGGTGCGGGCCAGGTGGGCGGTGTAGCGGACGCGCGAGTCGATGTCGCCCTTGTCGTACGCGCCGAACTCGCCCAGCAGGATCGGCCGCTTCTCGGCTTTCGACCACTTTGCGACGCCGGCGAAATCCTCCACCACCCGCTGCTTCTCGGTGTCGGTGCCCCAGGTGATGCCCGAGAGCTTGGCCGTCATCGGGCTCCACGACGCGCCCTGATGCGTGAACTGCATGGGCAGATAGTAATGCACGGTGACGATGATGTGCCGGTCATCGGGCGGAAGCTCGAGCTTGTCGAGGAAATGGATCCCGTTCCAGAATGCCGGGCCGATGACGACATTGCGCGTGGGATTGGTTTTGCGAATGACGGCCAGCGCTTCCTTCAGAGCGCTGTTCCACCTGGGAGCGGTGAACTGGGAATTCGGTTCGTTCAAGATCTCGAACAGCAAATCCGCCGGGGAATCCTGGTAGCGCGCCGCGATCTGCTCCCAGAACGCCAGGAGCTTGATCTGGCAGCCGGCGGTATCCTTGCCGCAGCTTTCGTAGTCGTGCTCGTCGAGAATGACGATCAGGTTGTTGGCGAGCGCGTTCTTCACCACCCAGTCGAGCGTCTTGAGCCACGCCGGGTCGAGCTGGTTCTGGGCGTCCATGTGGCCGAAGGCCTGCAGGTTGACGCGAACGGTCTGGAACCCGCCTTCGTGGATGCGCTGAAAATGACGTTCTTTGAAGCGGGCCTTGGCGAAGTCGTCCCACAGCGGGTCGTATCCGATGATGTTCACGCCGCGGCCCATCTTCACGATCTGCTCCAGCGGATCCGCCGGAGTCTCGGCCAAAGCGACCGCCGCGACGAGCGCGGCCAGCCAGACAATCTTCTTGAACAAGTGATTCCTCGCCGAAAAGCAATTGTCGCACCGGAGGGGCGCCCTTCAAAGCCGCTTGCGCATGAGGAGGCCGTCGGAGCGGTCCTCGTAGTATCGCCTGATGCGTCCGGCGGCGCGGAATCCCAGACCGCGGTAGAAACGGATCGCGGCCAGATTGTCCAGCCTGACCATCAGCGTCAGGCACCCGACACGAGCGCGGCGGAGGCGCGAGATGGTATGGCGAAGCAGGGCCGTCGCAACGCCGGCGCGGCGGTGCTCCGGCAGAACCGCGATCGAGACGATCTCCGCCTCCCCTTCCCCAACGGATGTCACCGCGTAACCGACGATGCGCCTCGACCTCGCGGCCACGAAGAAGTGGCGCGCGCAATCGCGGTGGAGTTCAAGAAACAGTTCGCGCGGATAAGCCTCGCGGGCGAAGCAGGCGTTTTCGATGGTGAGGATTCGCTCCAGATGGCGGCGGAGAAAGCGGCGGATCTCGATCACCGCGGACCCGAACCGTCCCGGTCGCGGTGCGTGTATCGGCAGGCTTCGAGGACGTGCAGGACCTTCGCGACGGATTCCTCCACGGTCTCGCAGTCCGTCTCGCATTCGACCTCGGGCGCAAGCGGGGCCTCATACGGATCGTCGATGCCGGTGAATCCTTTGATCTCGCCGGCGCGCGCCTTGCGATACATCCCCTTGGGGTCACGCTGCTCGCAGACTTCGAGCGGAGCGTTCGCGAACACCTCTATGAAGTGGCCGATGCGCGCGCGCACTTCGTCCCGGATCGCACGGTAGGGCGAGATGGCGGCCACGATCACGATCACGCCGTTGCGGGATAGCAGATGGGCGACAAAACCGATGCGGCGGATGTTCTCGTCGCGGTCCTCCTTGGAGAAACCCAGGCCCTTTGTGAGATTCTGGCGCACGCAATCGCCGTCGAGCATCTCGACGCGGTGCCCTCGCGCGCGCAGCACTTCCGCGACGGCCTGGCTGATGGTGGTCTTGCCGGAGGCGCTCAAGCCGGTCACCCAGACCGTCACGCCTGTGGCATCTGTGTTCGTTTGCGTCAACCTACCCAGAATAGCCTATGGCCGCCGGCTCGTCGGGTGGCCCGGTTCCGCTATGTAGGTCGTGCAGATGGCTTTCGCCCAGGGCTATTCTGGAGATAGCTCTTGCCCATATTCATTCCAGATTCCGAGCTTACAATGACCTTTGTTCGCGCCTCCGGCCCTGGCGGCCAGAACGTCAACAAAGTCTCCACCGCCGTCCAACTGCGCTTCGACGCCGGCCAATCCCGCTCGCTTCCCGACGACGTACGGCAGCGCCTCCTCGCCTTAGCGGGCCATCGCGCCACCGAAGACGGCGTGTTGATCATCACGTCCCGTGTGCACCGGACGCAGGAGGCCAATCGAGCCGAAGCCCGCGCGCGACTGAACGAACTGATCGCCCGCGCTCAACTCGTACCGAAAGCCCGCCGCCCAAGCCGGCCCACGCTCGGCTCGAAGGTCCGTCGGCTCACGGCAAAATCGCGACGATCCGCCTCCAAGAAACTGCGCGGCCGGACGAATGACGACTGAGCTGTAGGCGTGGGTGGTCACTCGCCGGTAGCCAGTTGCAGATGCGCCCGGCGCAGCACTTCGCAGCGGGACTGAAAGTCGGCCAGGCGTTCCTCGCGCCGGGGCATGAGCGCGAAGCGCCGCTCGACCTCCGCCTTGGTGCGCGCGATCAAATGGTAGTCAAGCTCGTTCAGTTGAATCAGGCGGTCATACAACACGTCGCCGATGGCCTCGCGAAGCTGCTCTTCGGGCTGGACGTTGGTGTCGCCGTCATTCGAGCTGAGGGCCGGGGCCACGTTCTGCTTGACGTACTGGAACTGCAGCCGCGGAAAGGCCGGCCGCAGAAAGTACTCCGCCGCGACCAGGCTCTTGTCGAACATGTCAACCAGCCCCACCACCGCCATCTTCCGCAGCACGTCGACGGCGGCCCGCAGATCCGTGAAGGCGGGTGGACGGGTGTAAGCGCCGCCGTTGGCGATCACGCTCACCTGGACGTCGTTCACCATCTCCGGATGATCCTCGATCATCATCTCGAAGAACTGACGCGCGGCCATCGATTTCGCACTGGCGCTCAACTCGTCGAAGGATTCCACTCTGCAGAGGTAGTTATAGACCGACCACAGACGCTGGATCGGGTCGCGAAGGAAACACAGGTCAAAGAAGATCAATCCGGGAACGTCCGGCTTCGGATAGTTCAGATGATGGCTCGATACGGCGACGATGTCCGGGTGAGCCGCGAGGAAAGCGACCAGGTCCGCCTGGCGCAGGAGGGAATCGGACGCCTGGCCGTGGACGGTGGCAAATCGCTCGCCGAAGGCGCGGCGCAGAACATACTCCAGCGTGCTGCCGGCGTTCTTAAAGATGTGATAGTGCGCGATGACCCAGCGGTTGGGAGCGGCAGGAACGATGAACGCAGCGCCCTCGTCGCTGCTGGTGTGGCTTTCGATGTTTTCCATCCCGATAGAAGATTACCATGGCGGCCGCGGCGGCGGCCGCAGCTGTCAGCTCTCAGCTCTCAGCCGTCAGCTAACCCCGGACGGGCCCGGCGGTGCTAGCACTGGCTGATCTCCACAGGGTTGTTTGGCTGATAGCTGACCGCTGATCGCTG
>DATNLV010000121.1:0-3348 GCA_035602665.1 Bryobacteraceae bacterium
ACCTGTCGCCCATCCAGGTCCAGGTCGTCGCCGCGCTCGCCGAGGGACGCTCCGTCACCCGCGCCGCCGCCGCAGCCGGAATTCATCGCAGCACCATACATAATTGGTTGCGAGCCTCGAAGGAATTCCGCGACGCCGTCAATCAGGCCCGCAGCCATTTCTTCGAATGCGTCAACGAGCAGCTCAATGAACTGTCCGCCGCCGCGCTCGACACCCTGCGCCAGTTGCTCACCAGCCCCGATACCCCGCCGTCCCTCCGCCTCCACGCGGCGCTCGCCGTTCTCGAACGCCCCGGCCAGCGCGACCCCGGCTGGCAGGTTCCCACACCCGTCGGCAGGGTGATGGAGCCCCGGCCCGAGTTCGTAGTCCGCGCGCCCGAACCGCCGGCCCCCGGAGTCCGAGCGTCCGCACCGCGCAACTCACCCTGCCCCTGCGGTTCCGGCATCAAGTACAAATACTGTTGTGGAAGCCCCCTGGGAGGCGCGCCCCTCGCCAGGCTCACCGCTCCACCACGCTCGCCGGCGGACTGATTACGGCAAAGTGGATCACGGACCCGCTCGGTTCCGTGCCAGCACCGAACCGCGACCGTAAGGGAGTCCCCATGGCCCTGCGGGCCGCCCATAGCGATGAAGACGCGGCCGGCACAGCGGAGCGATGTTCGCCTGTTGTTCCCCGCGTCTTCAACGGAGCGGACCTGGCGGTCAGAGCCCTAGCGGACGCCGCGGAAGATCGTGCCGTCCTTCATCACGAAGATTACATCGCTGGTCGCTTTGATATTCGTAACCGGATTGCCGGCCACGGCTACGACATCGGCCAGCATTCCGGGTTTGAGCGCGCCCACTTTGTCCTGCAGTCCCAGGAGTTCGGCCGCCACCGATGTCCCGGCCTTGAGCGATTGGGCAGCCGTCATGCCGTCGGCCGCCATCAAGGCGAATTCCATGGCGTTCTGGCCGTGCGGGTAGACCGCTGCGTCGGTGCCCAGCGCGATGCGGACTCCCAGCGCCAGCGCGCGCCGCACCATGATGTCTTGTTGGGCCACCGCTCGTTCGGCCTTGGCCTGAACCAGCGGCGGGAGTTTCATGCTCGTCAGGCCAACGCGCGTGGCGAGCGTCGGCACCAGGAACACACCGCGATCGTGCATCATGCGCAGGGCCTCATCGTCCAGGAAGGTGCCGTGCTCGATGGAGTCGATGCCGGCCCGAATCGCGCGCTTGGCCGCCTCGGCGCCGTGTGCGTGGGCCGCCGCCTTGCGCCTCAGCGCGTGTGCTTCTTCGACCAGGGCATTGAGCTCGGCTTGCGTCAACTGTGGAACATCGACGTCGTCGGTGGGCGAGAGCACGCCGCCGCTGGCGCAGGTCTTGATCACGTCCGCGCCGTACTTGATATTGAATCGCACCGCGAAACGCGCCTCATCCGCGGAATTGATCACACCATCTTCCGGCCCCGTGCGGCGGAACAGGTCGACGCGGAAACCGTCGGTGTCGTCGCAGTGGCCGCCGGTCGCGCCGAGCGCGTGAACCGCTACCAGCATCCGCGGACCGGGTACGACTCCGGTATTGATGGCATTTCGTAACCCCACGTCGATAAAATCGCGCCCGCCCACGTCGCGCACCGTGGTGAACCCGGCCATCAGCGTGTTGCGCGCATTCGTGGTGGCGCGGATCGCCTGTTCGGTGACCGGGCGGCGCAGCGCGGCGAGCATGTCGGCGTTGTAGTCGGGGTTGAACTCCATCGAGAGATGCGTGTGGGCGTCGATAAAGCCTGGCAGCAGCGTGGCATCGCCGAGATCGATTACCGTCGCTCCGGCGGGCACGGCTCCGCCCACGGATTCGATCTTGCCCTTCGAGACGACCACCAGCCCTGGCTCCATCAGCCGGTCGTTAACGCCATCGAACAGCCGGGCAGCTTTGATTGCATAAACGCGGTCCTGGGCGTGGAGGGCTGCCAACGAGGTGAGCAACCAGCAGACAAGCGACGCGGTTTTCATTGGTGTCAAGCGTAGCAGAACGGCTGGGCGACAGGGAACCGGGCGCTCCTATACTGATAGAAGGAGCAACGATGAGCGACGGCCGCGAGGAGCGCGACGAACTCGAGAAGCGCCGCGAGCAGGAAAAGCGGGAGAACCCCGAGGACCGGATCGACCGCGGCGATGACGACGAGTCGGAGCCGGAGCGAGTTGACTCCTAGTGCCCGTCCCGTGTAGCCTTCCGTCCACGAGCTAGCAAATCCAAGTTGACGGTTTGTCTCCCACTCGTTGAACTGACAGTTGGCTATCCGACTGCCCGAGCCGTCGGTGTTTTCAGCGCCGTTGCCGTTTGATCGGGACTTTAGGACTTGATAATATCGTGCCAGCGGGGAACGGAGGAACGGGATGCTCGGCACGATGATGAACTACCCTTTGACGCTCACCTCGATCCTGGAGCGCGCGTCGAAGTTGTTCGGAGCGGTCGAAGTCGTCTCCGCGCTCCCGGACCGGCGCGTCTCTCGTTCCAACTATGCCAGCGTGGCCACGCGGGCGCGCAAGCTGGGCGCGGCTTTCGCGAAGGCCGGCCTTGGCCGCGGAGACCGCGTCGGCAGCCTCATGTGGAACAATGTCTGGCACTTGGAGGCCTATTTCGGAGTGCCGGCTTCCGGGTGCGTGCTCCACACCCTCAACCCGCGGCTCCATCCGGATGAGCTGGCGTACATCGTCAACCACGGCGGGGACAGAATGCTCCTCGTCGACGACGTTCTGCTGCCGGTCTATGAGAGATTCCGCGACAAGGTCCGGCTGGAACGGATTATCGTCGTTCCGACCACCGGGAACCCCGTCCCCGGGCCCTACGAGAGCTACGACGACTTCCTGAACGAAGCCGACGACCGCGAGTTTCCGCGCCTGGATGAGAACGAAGCCGCCGTGATGTGCTACACCTCGGGCACCACCGGGGCGCCCAAGGGAGTCGTGTATTCGCACCGGGCGCTGGTGCTCCACGCCATGGCGATCGCCCTGCCGGACTGCTTCTCCCTGGCGCAGGCCGACACCGTTCTGCCCGTCGTGCCGATGTTTCACGCCAACGCATGGGGCTTGCCGCACTCGTGCGCTGCCGTGGGGGCGAAGGTGGTCTTCCCCGGACCGAAGCTCGACCCCGAGAGCCTGCTCGATCTCATGGCCAGCGAGCGCGTCACCTGCGCCGGTGGCGTGCCGACCATCTGGCTGGGCATCCTGGCCCTGCTCGATGCCCACCCGAAGAAGTGGGACCTCTCTTCGCTGCGGCAGATGGTCGTCGGCGGCTCGGCGGCCCCGGCTTCGATGATGGAAGGCTTCGAGAAGCGCCACGGCCTCATCGTGACGCACGCCTGGGGCATGAC
>DATNLV010000159.1:0-5291 GCA_035602665.1 Bryobacteraceae bacterium
CTTCCCGCGCTTCGACCGCAATCTGAACACCGGCGAGCCCGCCCAGGGCGCCACGCGAATCCTGAAAGCGCAGCAAAAGCTCTACCACGACGCCGCCCACCCCTCCGCGCTCGTGCTGCCCGTGATCCCGAGATAGTCGACGCTATATTGCCGCCGAAGCCGTACCTCCGCGGGCGGCGCCATCAAGCCGCTCTACGAGGAAGCACCTCCCGCTCGATTTGCGCCCCGCGAGCCTGCTCGGCGGCCGCCAGGTCGTAGCTGGTTTGAAGGTTCATCCAATACTGCGACGACGTGCCGAAATAGCGAGCCAGCCGCATTGCCGTATCCGCCGTGATGGCCCGCCGCCGGTTGACGATCGCGCTGATTCGGTTCATAGGCACACGCAGCGCGCGCGCCAACTCATTCAGACTGACACCGAGGTCCCGTAGATCCTCGGCGACGACCTCTCCCGGATGGATGGGCGGCAACCTCCTTCGGCCAGCTGTTCGCTTAATGGTAGTCCGTGATTTCAACATCGTATGCGTTCCCTTCCCGCCAGACAAAGCAGATCCGCCAACGGTCGTTGATGCGGATGCTGTGCTTGCCGCGGCGGTCGCCCTTAAGGGCCTCCAAGTGGTTCCCCGGGATGACGCCCAGGTCGCCAAGGCTGGTTGCTGCGTATAGTCGGACCAAGCGCCTCCGGGCGGCGCCCTCAATCGATCGGAATCTGGCGCCGCCGAAGCCGAGGTGCAGAGCCTCCGTTTCGCGGCACCGGAAAGACAGGATCACAATTCAAGAGTACTACGTCATGCGTAGTACATCAAGCGTAGTCATTCTTGCGCCCCGCAAACAAAGTTCCCCGCCTCGTCAACACTGCCGCTGCCCTTGTACCGCGCCACCAACGGGTACGCGCACAAAGGCCGCGTCCGCACCACCTCGCTCTTCGGATCGAGATCGCTCTTCCGCTTCGCCGCCACAATCCGTTCCGGCGCGATCCCCTGCTCCACCCAGCGCTCGATGGCCGCGCCGATGTCGTGCTCCGCATCGCTCGTCGCCCCGCCGAATTGTCCGAAGCTGTTCGGCCCCGACCCCCCGATGCAGTGCTGCATCCCAGGCACCATGAACAGCCGCACGAAGCCCCGCGCCTCGCTCGCGCCCGCCTTCGACACCACGCTCTGGTAGTAGTTGATGGCGTTCAGTGGCGCGATCGCGGCATCGCTCCACCCGTGGTAAAGGATCAGCTTGCCGCCGCGCGCCCGGAACCGGCTCAGGTCCGGATCGGTCGCGTTCAAGATGCCCGCCAGCTTCTCGTCCGCGGCCTTCGTATCGCGCTGGGCGTCGAAACTGTGATAATCCCACGCGGCATCGCCGAACATCATGTACTTGTAGAATTGCGTCCCGAAGGCGAACATGAGGCTCTTCTCCGGCGCCTGCCCCGTGATCCAGGTCTGCCAGCCGCCGGGCTCAGCCTCGCCGCCGGGATCATAGCCGGGAAAAACGCTGCCCGTGTACAGCTTCTCCAGCGCAACCATCTGCGGCGCGGTGAGGCAAGCATCCGTCTCCGCCCCCTTGCACTGAAGCACACCGGGATCGAAGTGGCATCGGGGAGGGACCTCGATCAGCCCGTCCTTCAGACCGTCGAGCGCGTCGCATGCCGCCAGCGCAGCCGCCTGGATCGCCGGCAGTTTCTTCGCCGGAATGTAGCTGTCGCCCGCCACCGCCAGCAGGTCCCAAACAGAATTCCCCAGCAGGTGCGTCCAGTAGTTGGCCGGCGCGCCCGCGACAATGCCGTCGTAGTCCTCCGGAAAGCGCTGCGCCTCCATCAGCGCCTGCCGCCCGCCGTTCGAGCACGAGCTGAAGTAGGAACGCCGCGGGCCCTCCCCATAGAAAGCGTGGATGATGGCCTTCGCATCCACCGTCATCAGGTGCACCGCCCGGTATCCGAAATCGACGACCTTCTCCGGGTGCCCTAGCGCCCACGCCGCATCGGTCATGCCCCCCTGGTGGCCCGTGTCCGTGGACGCGGTGGCGAATCCGCCCTCGAGCAACGCCCGCATCTGCTGAACGCCGATCGAGCCCGCGAAGCCGCCGTTTCCCGCCCCCTGGAACCGCCCGTTCCATCCCGAGCTCGGCATCCACACCTCGAACCGTATCTCGGAATCCCCCGACGGCTTGATCACACCCGCCACCTGGCACGACGCCGGCAGATTCCCGCCGGCGGCCACGGCCTCCGCGCGCGTGATTGTCGTCTCCGCCAGCGCCAGCTTCGCCAGGCTCGCGCAGTCCTGCGCGCCAAACGCCGCGCTCACAAACGCCACCAAAATCAGCCCGCGTGCGATCATGCTCCTATCCTTTGGCCTTCCGAATCTCCTCCACCAGCGCCGGCACCACCTCGAACAAATCGCCCACAATGCCGTAATCGGCCACCTCGAAAATGGGCGCGTTCTCGTCCTTGTTGATCGCCACGATGGTCTTCGAGCCTTTCATCCCCACCAGGTGCTGTATGGCGCCCGAGATGCCCACCGCAACATAGAGCTTGGGCGCCACGGTCTGCCCCGAGCTGCCCACCTGCCGCTCCATCGGCAGCCATCCGTTGTCGCAAATCGGCCGCGAGGCAGCCAGCTCGCCGCCCAGCGCCTGCGCCAGTTGCTCCACCACGTGGATGTTGTCCTTCTCCTTGATCCCCCGCCCCACCGAGACGATAATCCCCGCCGCTGTCAGATCCACGCCGCGCTGCGATTCGCGAAAAGGCTCGCCAGGCTTGGTCCGTATCGCGCTCGCGCTCAGCTCGGGCGCGAAGGCTTCCACCGCGCCCCCGCCCGCCTCGAGCGAATCCGCGCGATACGCGCCGGCCTGAATCGAAGCGAAGTTCGGCGCGGCCGTTGTGAACCGCAGGTCCGCATTCAACTTGCCCTGGAAGAGCTGCCGCACCAGAACCGGCCGGCCATCCTCGATCCGGTGCCCCACTGCGTCGCTCACCAGCACCCGCCCGAATCGCGTGGCGAGCTTGGGAGCGAAGTCGCGCACCCGATACGTATGCGGCAGCAGCACCAGCTCCGGACCGACGCCGCGGATCAACTGCTCCAACGCCGCCGTATACGCGTCCGCGGTGTATCGGGCCAGCAGCTCATGCTCGATGGCATAGACCTTCCCCACTTTGTACGCCGCGGCTTCGGCTGCGAGCGCGGCAACCTGGTCGCCCGCCACGGCTGCCAAGACCGGCTGGCCCAGCTCGCGGCCCATCTGCACCGCCGCGGCCAGCGTCTCGAAAGACATCCGATTCCACACGCCGCCGCGTTGTTCCAGAATGACCAGGATGCTCATAGGACACGCGCTCCAAATCTCAGCCGCTCCACCAGGGCGGCCGCGGCTTGCTGTGCGTTGCCCGTCAGGATTTCGGTCTGCTTCGTCTTGTGCGGAACGTAGACGCTCGAAATCTCCACGCCCCGCCCCGCCTCCGCCCCGATGCCGCCGGCCTCGACACGCCGGATTTCCTTTGTCTTGGCCTTCTTGATCCCCATCAGCGTGGCGTAGCGCAGCTTGGCGATCCCCGATTGTATGGTCAGCAGCGCCGGCAGCGGAATCTCGATGTTCTCGAACCAGCCTTCTTCGAGCTCGCGCTTCACGCGGATCGCCCCGTCGAGTTTTTCCACCTGCATGATGATGGTGGCGTGCGGCAGCCCCAGCAGCTCCGCCAGCACCACGCCGGTCTGCCCGTAACCGAGATCGTCGGATTGCAGCCCGGTCAGGATCAGGTCGGGCTTCTCCGCCTCGAGCGCCCGTGCCATCAGGCTCGCGATGCCCAGCGTGTCCCAACGCCCCAGGTTCTCTTCCTCGACGTGTATGGCGCGGTCGGCGCCCTTGGCCAGCGCCTCGCGAATGGATTGCGCCGCGCGCGGCGGGCCCACCGTCAGCACCACCACCTCTCCGCCGTGCTTCTCTTTGAGCTGCAGCCCCGCTTCCAAGGCGTAGGCGTCCGGCTCGTTGATCTCGAAGGCCACGTCGCTCTCATCGATCCACCGTCCGGAGGCGTCGGTACGCAGCAGGGAATCGCGGGCAGGCACCTGCTTCAATCCGACAATGATCTTCATGGGAATTCGATTCCAGTGTACGCCGTAGGCGTGCCGGACGCTGCGGCCGCGCGAAGCGTCCGCGTCAGGCCGGGTGGGCTACGATCAGGCTCTGCGATACGCGCGTGGGCACGATGCGCGCGATCTCGAAGCCGCCTTGCGCGAACAGCCGGTGGAGCTCCGCCTCGGTCCGCTCGCGGCCGCCCGGCATCAGCATCATCTCCAGGTCAAGCAGTTTCCCGAAGTGCGGCTGCGGCGTTTCCGGAATCACGTTGTCCATCACCAGCAGCGTGCCGTTGCGGCGCGTGTCCAGGGCCTGGCGGCAGTTCCGCAGAATCTTCAGCGCGCGCTCGTCATCCCAGTCGTGGATGATGTGCTGCATGTAGTAGGCATCGGCCCCCGCCGGAATCTGTCGGAAGAAGTCGCCGGACGCGGTCTCGCAGCGGCCATCCAGCTTGAGGGACTCGATGCGGGCTCTCGCGCCATCCACCACCGCGGGCATGTCGAACAGGATTCCCCTCATCTCCGGATACCGGCTCAAAACCTCGCACAGCACGAAACCGTGCCCCCCGGCGACGTCCATGAGCGTGTGCGTTCCGGTGAAGTCGTACGCGTCCAGCAGGGCGGGAGCGAGCGTGGCGCTGAAGCAGGTCATGGCGTCGTTGAACTCGCGCGCCATTTCGGGCAGCCCTCCCAGCGCTTCAAAGCAAGGCTTGTTGTAGAGCATCTCGACCGCCGGCTTCCCCGTCTCGACGCTGTAGGCCATCTCCGCCCAGACCTGGAAGTGCAGCGGGTTGGCCATCCACAGCACCATCGGGCGGATGCTGCCCGGCACATCGGACCGCAGCAGCTCCGTCTCGGCGGACAAGGCGAAGGTGCGAGGTTGGGGCGTTGTGAAGAAACCCGCGCTCACCAGTGCGCGCAGGACCCTGTACAGGCTGTCCTCGTTGCTCCCCGTCGCCTGGGCCAGTTCGGCGACCGACCGCGGACCATCCGCCAGCAAATCGGCGATCTTCAGCTTCGCGGCCACCAGCAGCGCCGCCGAAATCATGTACCCGCCGGCTGCCTGGAACAGGCGCTCCACCGCCAAACCCTGCGGCCGCCCAATAGGATCCTGCCTGGTCGTAGCCATCCCTCACCCCCAGAGTCTTTGCAGATACGATGCTCGAACCATGCCCCCGGATTCTGACTCCCTGGGGTCAGGAACTTCTCGCGCGCCGGCGTCGTAGACCTTTGCATGAG
>DATNLV010000173.1:0-8044 GCA_035602665.1 Bryobacteraceae bacterium
TCAGACGGTCCTGGTTTGTGCGCACCACCATCACGTCGCCGTTGACCGCAACGTCGACCGGTGTCTGCCGGTCGGCCTCGTCGGCGTCCTTGTCTTGAAGAGCGCGGATGCTCTTGCGTCCGCCCGCCGTGACCTGTTGCGTATCCGCGCCGGTAATCCGAACCGACCCGTGCAGGTTCTCCACCATCACGCGGGTCGCTTTTCCCACATCGACCTTCTTCTCCGGAATTGTGAAGTCGAAGGAGCGGCCGAAGAACTCGACGCGGTTGGCGCCGACCATCCAGTTGCCCCAGGGACGGTCGAAGTTGACCCAATAGAGCCCGGAGCCGATCAGGCAGAGGAACACCACCAGCGTCCATTCGCCACCGGCGAGGCCGGAGCGCGGCAGCGGCTGGCCGCGCACCGCCCACACCAGGATCTCGAACAGCCGCAGCGCGCCCCAGCCGATCAGCACAAACGGCCAGAAGCGGGCGGCGATGTCGAGCAGCGGCAGATCCGGCCGCAGCGTGCTCATCAGGAACCATACCCCGATCAGGATCAGCAGCAGCGGCCCCGCCAGCGATCTCCTTTTCATAGCGAACCTCCTGCCGGCGTGCGGCCGTCGCCAGCCGGCGTGCGGTTGTCCGGCACCAGGTGTTCCAGCAGCAGCAACACCCCGTAGACGATCACCAGCGCGGGCCAGGTCTTGTAGAACGGAACCTGGCCCCAATACTCGGCCACGAACAGCAGGCCCAGCACGATCAGAAGAATCGGCCCGCGCACGGCTCGAATGAGGTCCCCACTACGGACGCGCATCGTGGGCCTCCTGATTGTGCCCGGAACGCTCGGCGTTGGAAGCGGCCAGCCGGCAGTACAGCATGTAGGCGCCCAGAACGATCAGGCCTACCGGCCACCACCGCACGATCTGGTCGAAGCGCCAGAAGCCCATCGTGTTCAGCAGGAAGATCCCGCCCAGCGCGATCAGCACTACCGGACCCACCGGGAATCCGACCCCCTGCGCCCGCAGCGGGAGGACGCTGGAGAATTCGTCCACCGGTTCGCCGAGCTGCCGTTTCCGCGCCGTGTGATACGCCTCGAACGGCATGTAGAAATACCAGATGGCGATCAACAGGCCGAACAGCGGTTCGTAGCCGCTGATCGAGCCGGAGGCCGTGATGCTGATCAGCAGGCCGAACACCACCACGTGCACGATGCCCTTGGCGTACTGACCGTTGTAGATAGCGCCGACCCCGGGAATCAGCCCGAGCACAAAAGCCAGCCCCGGAGAGATGTCGCTCACGGGGCGAGGCGGAGGAGGCTGAGGAACCACGATCTGCTGAGGCGCGTGGTCCTCGCAGACCACCGTCCCCTCCACCGCCCGCTGGCAGGTCTGGCAAAGCGGTTTGCCGCAGGTTCTGCAAAAAGCGACTGCCGATACGTCGGGATGCTTATAGCAATTCATGGCCTTTGTCTCCTATTTCTGTGAAGCGTTCGCGCCGGGCGGCTGCGGCGCCGGCTGGGCGCCTTTCCGGCTATCGCGCGTTGGGGCGGGGTGCTCCTCGCCGGTTACGCGCGCGCGCAACTCTTGTTCTTTCTGCTTCCACTCCCTGAGCTGCGTTTGAATCTCGTAAACGAAGCGGAGGTTCTGGTAGAACTTGGTCGTCCGCTGCCAGGTGCGGTAGGCTTTGTCGTCGATCGCCTGCCAGACCTTGGCCGGGCGTAGATCGTCGAGCGTAAGCTGCCGCGGCGAAATGCCCGCGTACCGGCCCAGAAGCGAGAACGACAGGATCGTCATCGCGAAGCCCATGGCGAAGCGCGGCTGCAGCACCGGTTGGATCCAGCGGTGCAGAAATTCCCGCAATCCAGACTGCTGGGCCCGCGCGTTGTGCGCCGAAGGCAGGTTGAACAGAATCCGAGTCAGAAGCTCGGGAGGCGGCTCGACGTCGGCAACGCGGCTGATGAAACCGGACGCCGCCGTGACGTCCCTCGCCAGCTCCGTGCAGTTGGCGCACTGGGCCAGATGCTCTTCGAGCTCGACCCGGGCCGCAGGGGCCAGCGTGCCGTCCACGTAGTCGCAAAGCAGGATTTCCAGATCCGCGCAATTCATATGAGGATCCTCTGCTTTCGCAAAATGCGGGCCAGTTCGGCCCGGCCGCGGTTGAGCCTGGACTTCACGGTGCCTTCCGGCACCTTCAGCACCTGGGCAATCTCTCGATACTCCAGTTCCTCGATGTCCCTCAGGATCACCGTCTCGCGCAGCTCGGGGGAAAGCTTGGCCAGCGCGGCCTGGAGCAACTCCCCGGCCTCGCGCCCTGCCAGCAAGCCATCCGTCCGCGCGCTGGCGGCGTTGCGTTCCTCGATCATCGGCAACTGCTCTTCAATGGAATCCGTCGCCCGCTCCAGGCGGTTGCGGCGGTAGTTATCGATCAGCAGGTTTCGGGTCAGGCGCGACAGCCAAACCACGAAAGTTCCCTCTCCGGTCCGGAAGGTCTTCAAGGTGCGGAAGACGCGGAGGAAAACTTCCTGCGACAGATCCTGCGCCTCGGAGTCTTTGCCAGTGAAGCGGTAGCACAGCGAGTACACGCGTCGCGTGTGGGTCTTGACCATCTCTTCCCACGCGGCGTCTTCCCCGCGCAGGCACCGCTCAACCAGGCTGTAGTCCGGATCCAAGGTCCTTCCCGGTTTCCTGTCGGCTAGCCAACGATTGGCCGGCCAGGCGAAACTTGACCGCAGGCCCGGTGTCCCGGGCACGAGAGCGTGAGCGATCGTCGCACTGGCTGCCATAAGCTTGCCTCGCACGGTGAGCCTTTCCGCGCCCATCCGTCCGTGAGATCCTGCCCCCGGGCGGTGCGCTTCAATTCAGGCTTCCACTTCAAGTTACGAGGCCTTATCATAGGAAGTTCGCTCGATTCTACCCTTCAGGAATGCAAGGTTCCATTCTAGCCCGATTAGGCCTCTCTCGAAACGGAAACGCGACCGGTGCGTCTTCATCTCCCGATCCCGCAGCGCCCGAGCCCCGGAAGGGCGGTTCCAGGATCTGGCGATACGTGCTGGCGCTGGTCGTCGTCGCCGCTTTCGGGGTCTGGATTCTCCATGAGCGCTGGCACCACACCCCATTCGAGTGGCGCACCTTCGCCGCCAGCTTCCTGCGCCTGGACTGGCGCTGGATCGCCCTGGCTCTGGTCCTGTCCGTCGCCACCTGCTACGGCCGCGCGCTCCGTTGGGCGGTTATGCTTCGCCCGCTGCGGCCCCACCCAAGCGTCTGGGCCATCTTCAAGGCCACCGCGATCGGTTTCACGGCGGTCGTGCTGCTGGGGAGGCCGGGCGAATTCGTGCGCCCCTACCTCATCGCCCTGAAAGAGAAGGTCCCCCTCTCGTCGCAACTTGCGGCGTGGGTGCTCGAACGCCTCTGCGACCTGCTGGCGATCCTCCTGGTGTTCGGTTTCGCCGTCAGCCAGATCCAGGCCTCCCGCGCCAGCCTGGGGCATACATTTCGGTGGGTCCTGACCACCGGAGGCTATGTAGTCGGTATCCTGGCAGCTCTCTGCCTGCTGCTTCTGGTCATGATGGCCCGCTTTTCCGGGGTCATGCGGTCCAGGCTGGTGGCGGCTCTCGGTTTCCTGCCCAAGCGCCACCACGAGCGGGTTGCCCGCACCGTAGGCGCCTTCATGGACGGCACGGCGGCGACCCAGAACCAGGGCTCGGCCATCCGTCTGTGCCTCTATACCATGCTCGAATGGGGGCTGATCGTCCTATGCTTCCTATGCCTGTTCAAAAGCTGCCCCGAGACCCGGACATTCGCGTTGCAGGATGTTGTGATTTTCATCGGATTCGTGGCGTTCGGGAGCGTCGTCCAGATTCCGGGGGTGGGCGGGGGCATGCAGTTGGTGGCCGTGGTGGTGTTGAACGAGTTGTACGGGATCTCGATCGAGGTGGCCACCAGCCTGGCCATCGTCGTGTGGATTGTATCCTTCGTGGCCATTGTCCCCGTAGGCCTCGGCTTCGCTTTTCACGAGGGTATTAACTGGCGTAAATTGAGGGACTTGGAATACAGAGCCGAGCGCGCCCAGGCGAGTCTCGAAGCGGGCCTTCCCGGCGAGGAGCCCACCCCATGACGGAACCAGCCCCATGCCGGAACCAGCCCCATGCCGGAACCAGCCCCATGATGGAGCCAATCCCATGACGGAGCCCACCCCATGACCTGTCCTTTCTGCGGACATCTGGAAGATCGCGTCGTCGACTCTCGCGAAGCCAAGGAAGGCGATGTCGTCCGCCGGCGGCGCGAGTGCCTGAGCTGCCAGCGCCGGTTCACCACCTACGAACGCATCGACGAGATTCCGTACATGGTCGTCAAGAAGGACGGCCGCCGCGAGAAGTTCGACCGGCAGAAGGTCCTCGGTGGCCTGATCAAGGCCTGCGAGAAGCGGCCGGTGGCCATGGGAAGGCTGGCGGAGATTGTCAATGAGGTGGAAGGGCTGCTTTTCAACAGCGCCGAGCGGGAAATCTCGACTACTTCCATCGGCGAACTTCTAATGGAGCGCCTGCGGGCGCTCGACAAGATCGCCTATGTCCGGTTCGCCTCCGTATACCGCGATTTCCAGGACGAAGAGGCGTTTTTCCACGAGCTGAAGGCCCTCATGCGGCAGCAGAAGCGCAACTGACCGGCCTCCGCCCGGCCGATGAGAATAAACAGGGAGCCGGATCACTCCCCTATGGTGGTGCTGTTTCCCGCAACAATAGTGTGTAACCAAAAGCGCTCGAACACATCTTCAATATTAGGGCTTAACTTCTTAACAGATCGATGGTAAGATCGATAAGATCGACGACGGCGCCAGGCCCCAGAGGTGTCGCCGTCAACAAAGGCCGGAAGTGACCGGTAGCCACAAGGATCAGCAATCAACCCCCGAGGAAAGGCGGAAATCCGACTTTGACCCTGGATCGGGGAGGTAAACCAAACCGTGGACCATTTTGAAGACCAGTTTTTGACTGAGGGTCAGGAGACGCTCGGCCTCCCGTTCGACGAGGAAGCCGCCAAGTTTTTTGACGCCGAGGCGGAAGACTTTCATTCGGTCCAACAGGCCGAGGAGTCCATCTACACGGACGACCCGGTACGCGTGTACCTGCGCGAGATGGGTGCGGTGCCGTTGCTCACCCGCGAAGGCGAGGTCGATCTGGCGCGCCGCATGGAACGCGGCAAGTTGCGGATGCAAAAGGCTATCAGCCGCTCTGCCCTGGTACAGCTTGTGGTTGTCGGTTTGGCCGAGCAGTTGAAAAAGGACGCCGCCGAGCTCGACGAACTCATCGACCTGGGCGGCGAAATCGAAGAGGGAACGGCGGCCGACGAGAAGAGGCGAGCGGACGCCCGCCAGCTCTTCGCCGATATCGTTTCGCTGCACAAGAAGCTCCAACAGCTCGCCGAGAAGCTGGAAGCCGTCCCCGTCACCAACAAGAAGGTGCGGCGGCGCTGCCAGGCTAAACTGGCCCGGGCCAAGGTGGAGACGTCGCTGGCCATCCGCAAGGTTCCCTTCCAGCTCAGCCGCTGGAAGGAGTTCAGCAAGGAAATCGAGCGCGCGGCCGAAGACATGGCGCAGCGCGACGCGGAGCTGAGAAAGCTGCTGGAGCGGAACGGGCAGGCCGCCCAGTCCCGCGTGAAGGAACTGCGCAAAGAGATCCGGAATCTGGAGCGGGTCGCCGGGGCGCCCCTGGTGGACCTCCGGCACACGTTGTCCGTGATCCGGCACGGCGAGATCGAAGCCGAGCGGGCCAAGAAGGACTTGGTCGAGGCCAACCTCCGCCTGGTGGTTTCGGTCGCCAAGAAGTACGTCAACCGTGGGCTGCATCTGCTGGACCTGATCCAGGAAGGCAACATCGGGTTGATGCGCGCCGCGGACAAGTTCGAGTACCGGCGAGGCTACAAGTTCTCCACCTACGCCACCTGGTGGATACGGCAGGCCATCACGCGCGCCATTGCGGACCAGTCGCGCACCATCCGGATTCCGGTCCACATGAACGAGAGCATGAACAAGTTCCTCCGGGCGAACCGCGAGCTCGAAAAGGAACTTGGCCGCGCACCGACCAACGACGAGATCAGCCGGCGGATGGAAATCTCCGTCGAGAAGGTCCAGAAACTCAAGACCATCTCGCGCGATCCGGTGTCGCTCGAAACCCCGGTCGGCCGCGACGGCGAGTCCGCGCTCGGCGATCTGATCGAGGACCGCTGGGTGGGATCTCCGGTCGATTCGGTGATCGAGTCCAACGTGCGGGACGAGACGGCGAACATCCTCAAGACCCTGTCTCCCAAGGAGGAGAAGGTGATCCGGCTGCGCTTCGGGATCGGGTGCGAACGGGAGCACACGCTCGAAGAGATTGGCCAGGAATTCGACGTCACGCGGGAACGAATTCGCCAGATCGAGGCGAAGGCGCTGCGGCAATTGCGGTCTCCCGAGCGCGCCCGCCATTTGAGGGCGCTCCTGGCCGCCCGGTAACCACGTTCGTAAATCTGCCAATCAAGGCCGGAGCCAGACGGTTCCGGCCTTTTGCTTTGTGGGGCGGCCTCGGCCGGAGAACCCCCGCGGCACCGAACCCTGAGCGTCAGCGAGGGGACTTCAGTGCGTCCTTGATCACCCGCTCCCTCTCCCCCCGGCGCCACGCCTGCTCAATATCCTTCTCCTTGAGACCCGCAATTCTGCCAACCAGGACGAACGCCGCATGGGCGTGCGCCGGAGTCCTCCAGCGCGCCATATCGATCAGCGCGGCGAGCGCCCGGGCGCGCATGAAATCGAGCGCACCCTGGTCGGAGACCTGGGTCAGGCCGACCAGGGCCGTAGCGGCCTGATCGCGGTCGTACCAGTCCAGCGAATTCAGCAGCTCGACAAACCAGGTCAGCTCGATCCGGATGCCCAGGTCGGGGTCCGCGGCCGCCACCCGCGGCGCCAGCGCCTGGAGCGAGCGCATGGCGATCGAGCGCACCGTCGGGTCGCTGTCGAGCAGTGCGTACTGCAGGTCGTCGACCACGGCCCGCGTCAGGGGCGCGTAGCGCAGGATGTCGGCGGCCATGGCGCGCTGCTCGGTGTCGCCGGATTCCCGCAAAACCCGATGGAGGTTATCCGCGTGGTCTCTGGCCAGATGCTCGAAGTTCTTGCTATAGGCTTCGGCAGTCGGGCCGGTGGGATCTGCCGCGCGCCCCGGCCCCCCGAAATAGCCCGCGAAATCCCGATAGGTTAGCAGAGGCGCCTCGTCCAGGCTCAGGTTGGCGGCAGGGGGCGTGCGGAATTCGACATGGGGCGCGTCGCGCTCCTCGATCCCCACATAGAGGACAGCCGCGTCCCCGGCGCAGCAGACCGCCGACACACGGGCCGCGACCACGCCGGGAACCTTCCCCAGACGCTCCTCGATCTCGGCCTTGGGGACCGCCAGTGGATCGCCCGTGCGCACTCCGATGGCGCTCCGGATCCGCTCCGCCGGGACCTTGCGTACTCCGTAGAGTTCCACCAGGCCAATGGGCGGCGCCTGAGCGCAGGCCAGGCCCGAAGCGATCAAAGAGACAACTAGCGTTCGCACTTCTTTAATGACGCACCGGCGGCGCCGGATGGCTGTCTTTTCTACGCCTGTTTGTCGGCGAGCGGCCCGATGATGGGCAGCGACATCTTCTGGTTCTGGTACGCCTTCATCGCCATGAAGAGGCACAGGGCGAGAAACCCCAGCCATACGGCCAAGTGCAACAGCCCTATCAGCAGCCCTACGAATCCTCCGACCCAGTATCCCACGACCATGTGGATCATGGTGACCACGACGCTCACCGCGATCCAGATCGCAAACCACGTCACCGTCATGAAGATCGACTGGAAGGCGCAGAATCGGATGAATTTCTTCTGGTTGTAAGGGGCGGCTACCAGCATGAAGATGGCGGCGATCCAGCCTACGAATGGGACGTAGCAGAGCATGCCAGCAACGTTGTCTTCGATGTCGGCTGCAACCGGAGGGGGATACGCCTGTCCAGGCGGGGGATACGGCTGTCCGGACGTCGGGTAGGCTTGGCCGGGAGGAGGCGTGTAAGCAGATCCGG
>DATNLV010000020.1:0-8115 GCA_035602665.1 Bryobacteraceae bacterium
AGTTTCTCGCCTGCTTCGGAATCGAGCAGTTCGAAAGCTGCCTGGCAGGTGGCGACCACTGATGGCGGATGCGAAGTGGAAAATAAAAATGGGCGGCCGCGCTGATAGAGGAAGTCGATCAAATCGCGCGAGCCGCACACATAGCCGCCAATCGAGCCGATGGCTTTGCTGAGCGTTCCCACCTGAATATCCACGCGGCCGTGCACGTTGAAGTGGTCGACGGTGCCGCGGCCGTTGCGGCCGAGCACGCCGGAGGAATGCGCGTCGTCGATCATCATGATGGCGCCGTGGCGGCGCGCGGCCTCGACCAGCGCGGGCAGCGGCGCGATGTCGCCATCCATGGAGAACACGCCGTCGGTGATGAGGAGCTTGCGGCCCGGCTGCGCTTCGAGCTCGGCGAGGATGCGGTCCGCGGCGGCGGCGTCCTTGTGGGGAAAGACGTGGATCTTGGCCTTCGACAGGCGGCAGCCATCGATGATGCTGGCGTGGTTCAGCTCGTCGGAGATGATGTGGTCTTCGGGAGTGAGGATGGCGGCGACGGTGCCCGCGTTGGCGGCGAAGCCGGACTGGAACACGACGCACGCCTCCACGTTCTTGAAGGCGGCGATGCGGCGCTCGAGCTCCATGTGAATGGTCATGGTGCCGGCGATAGTGCGCACGGCGCCCGAGCCCGCTCCGTAACGACGAGCGGCGTCGATCGAGGCCTCGACCAGGGCCGGATGGTTGGCCAGGCCGAGGTAGTTGTTCGACGCCAGGTTGATGACTTCTTTGCCGTCAAAGCGGGACACCGGCTCGCAGGCGCTCTCGAGCTCGCGCAGGCGCTGATGCGTGCCGGCCTGCCGCCAGGATTCGATCTCGTCGCTGAGATAAGCCACGGGGGAATGGGTCTTCGATTGTTCCACGCGTTCATTGTACGGAAAACGCCCGTCGCCCGTTGCCCGTAGCCCGTCGCGGGGTAGAATCGGAGGAACCCACATGCCCCGCGCTCTCAAACGAACCGTCTACGCTTTGCTCGTTGTGCTGCTGCTCCTGGCCGCCGTGATCGCCTCGCTCGTGCGTTTCGACATTCCCGTGGAGCGGCTGCGCGCAAAGTACGCGACGCCGCCTTCGAAGTTCGTGGATGTCGGGGGACTCGCGGTTCACTACCGCGACGAGGGACAGGGCCCGGCGGCGGTGCTGCTGCACGGCGCCGCTTCGTCTCTATTCACTTGGGACGCGTGGGCCGCGGATCTCTCGAAGGACCATCGCGTCATCCGCTACGACCTGCCCGGCTTCGGGCTCACCGGGCCCAACGCCTCGAAGGACTACAGTATGGCCTGGCACGTCCGGTTCCTCCAGGAGTTCCTGGACAAGCTGAACGTCCCGTCGTGCGCGCTGGCGGGCAATTCGTTCGGCGGGCGCATCGCCTGGGAATTCTCCTACGCGCATCCGGAGCGGGTGAAGAAGCTGATCCTCGTGGACGCCAGCGGCTACCCTGCCCCGGAACGCAGAATTCTTGCCATGCGCCTGGCGCGGATGCCGGTGATCGGCCCGATCCTAGGCCACGCCACGCCGCGCTTCTTCGTGGCTATGACGGTGCGGCAGACTTACGGCGATCCGAGCCGCGTGACCGATGCGCTGATCGACCGCTACTACGACATGATCCTGAGGGCGGGCAATCGCGAGACCTTCGGGATCCTCAATCGCATGCCCACGCCGGATCTGAGCGCGAGGATTCGGGCGATCGAGGTTCCGACCCTGATCCTGTGGGGCGCCGAGGACCAGGCCGTTCCGGTATCCTCCGCCGAGCGGTTCCACCACGACATTCGCAACTCGCGGGTGATCGTCTACCCAGGCGCGGGCCACATCCCTATGGAAGAGATCCCGGTCGAGACCGTTCGGGACGCGCGGGCCTTTCTCGCGGAGCCTTGAGCGTCTCGAAGGCTGCCTGCGGTTTCCCCTTGACGAGCTCGCCCACGGTCTCTACGCCAAACAGATCCATCAGGCGCTCGGGGAGAAACTCGCGGTGCTCCCAGCGGCCGTCGCGAAGACCATAGACATAAGCCACCACCAGGGGCTTGACCTGACTGGCCGTCTGCTCCCCGACGCCCCCGGCGTCATAGCGGGCCACGAAGCCGAAGACCTTGGCGGCCTCATTGACGGTCATCTGGCCCACCAGGTCGATGCCGAAACCGCGCCCGCTGGAAGACGGCCCGCGGTAGGCGTCGGGCACCGGAGGGTAGACCTCGGTCCGGTGCTCACGTCGAAGGTCATAAACCGCGATGTGCGTGAGATCCAGCTCCGCTCGCTGCACGATGGCGTATTCGGGCCCCACCCAACCGAGGGGCCAGCCGGCAACTGTGGTTCTCAAGGCGAGTTGCGGAGACAGCAGCATCACGCATCCGGACGAAGGCTCTCCATGCGTGTCGATCTCGATCATGCCGTGCCGTTCACCGATCGCCGCCACACCGACCAGGCAACTTACGATTTCATCGAAACTCAGCCGGGCGGACACCTTGGGAAACTCGGCTCGCCGTAAACCGCGAGTCGCCGGATCGTACCTTACGACGTGGAGCGGACCAAGCCTGATGGACGAGCTGACGACGCTAAGCGGGTCCTGCGAAGGATCGACGGCGTAGTACGCGAGGAGAAACGGCTCGTCGCTGCTCGAAGCAGCCCAAAAGTCGATCTGCGCCCCCAAGTCCGAGTCGGAGAACTGGTTGGTGGGAACGTCCCGGGAGCGGAGGACGGATCCCAAGGTCTCGGCGATGGCAACAGTCGAGAGGGCGATAGACAGCAGCAGCATCGCGCACGTGCGGGTCACGGGGACCTCCAACATCAGATGGTAGTTCATCCATGGAATGGAGGCAGGGGCTGAAGGCGCCGAGGCGCTGCCGCTTACCGCTTGCTGACGCGCGCTGCTCGTCGCTCGTTGCCCGTCGCCCGTTGCCCGTGGCCCGTCGAGATCGTCCACCCCGGCGCGGGCCACATTCCTATGGAAGAGATCCCGGCCGAGACCGTCCGGGGCGCGCGGGCCTTTCTTGCGGAGCCTTGAGCGCCTCGAAGGCCGCCTGCGGTTTCCCCCTGACGAGCTCGCCCACGGTCTCCACGCCGAACAGATCCATCAGGCGCTCTGGCAGGATCTCGCGGTGCTCCCAGCGGCCACGGCGAAGACGATAGACATAGGCCACTGCAAGGGGCTCGACTGGCGTGGCCGTCTTTTCCCCGAAGCCGCCGGCGTCATATTGCACGACGAAACCGAAAACCTTCGCGGGCTCATTGACAGACACCTGGCCCACCAGTTCCGTGCTGAAGGGGCGCGCGCGGCCGGAAGAGCCGGCTTGAAGCGCACCGGCAAACTGCTGGCGGAGATCGTCCTCGAAGGGCGGGTAGACTGCCGTGAGTAGATCGTGCCGGAGGTCGTAGACGTCGATCTCGCTGGCCGGCATCCCGCCTCGCTGCACGACACTGTAGTCGGATCCCACCCAGCCGAGCGGCCGGCCGGAGACAGCGGTTCTCAGAGCGAGTTGGGTCGAGAGCACCAGCGTGCATCCGGGCGCGGAATTTCCGTTCGTGGCGATGTGGATGACGCCCTGGTGTTCGCCGATCGCCAGCACGGGCAGCAGGCACGAAATACTCTGATCGAAACTCGAGCGGGCGGACGCCTTCGGGAACTCGCCGCGGCGAAGATCGCGAGTCGCCGGGTCATAGCGGATGACGCGGAGCGGACCGAGCGGATCCCGCGGCGGATCGACGGCGTAGTAGGCGAGCAGAAACGGATCGTCGTCGTTTGAAGCGGCCCAGCCGGAGATCGGTCCTGCCAGGTCCGAGTCGGAGAACTGGTTGGTGGGAACGTGCCTGGAACGGAGTACCGATCCCAAGGTCTCGGCGCGAACGAGGATCGGCAGAGCAACAGCCAGCAGCAGCACCGCGCGTATGCGGGTCACGAGACCTCCAACATCAGATGGTAGTTCATCCATAGAATAGAGGCGGGGCCTGGTGAGCTATGGCTGAGATCACGACGCTATTCTTCGACGTCGGAGGGGTGCTGCTGAGCAACGGCTGGGACCATGCCGAGCGCGGCCGCGCGGTGGAGCGATTCGGGCTCGAGGCGGAGGAATTCGAAGAGCGGCACGCGCACCTGTTTCCGGCGTTTGAGCGCAACGAGGTCGGCATCGAAGAGTACCTGCGCGAGACCGTCTTCTATCGCCCGCGGCCGTTCTCGCCGGATGACTTCCGGCGGTTCATGCACGCGCAGACACGACCCTTCCCGGAGTCGCTCGCGATCGCGGAAGGCCTGGCCCGCACGCGCCGGTACCTGATGGCCACGGTAAACAACGAGGCGCTCGATCTGAACGTGTATCGCATTCGCCAGTTCGGGTTGCGCGACCACTTCTCGGCCTTCTTCAGCTCGTGTTTTCTCGGCGTGCGCAAGCCTGCCGCCGCCATCTTCGAGCAGGCTCTGGATTTCACGCAGCGCGACGCGGCCGAGTGCATCATGATCGACGACCGGCCGGAAAACCTGGAAGCTCCGGCGGCGCTGGGGATGCGGACGATCCGGTTCCGGTCGGCCGCCGAGCTCAGCGAGGACCTGGAGCGGGAAGGCGTGAACTGTACACTTTCCCGAGGTGCTTGATTCGCGGGTCCGCGGCCGGTATACTGGGTACTTCGATGTCTCTTTTCGACGCCAAGTCGTTTACTTACTGGTACTGGGGCTTTACCCTGTCCGGGTAGAGTGGCGTTGGTTCGAGACGCGAAGCTAACGAAAACCAACCCACTCGAGAGAGTGGGTTTTTTGTTTCTGGGGGGAGGAACGCAGCCATGATCATCTCGATGAGACAGCACGCGAGCAAAGAGGAAGTCGATGCCGTGTGCGAGCGGATTCAGGAGTTCGGGTACAAGGTCCACACCATCCACGGCGAGGAACGCGTCGTCATCGGCGCGGTGGGAGTGGGCGATGTGACCGAGTGCCTGGAGCACCTGCAAGCCATGCCGGGGGTCGAGAACGCCGTGCGCATCTCGGCGCCATACAAGTTCGTCAGCCGGGAGTTTCAGCCGGCGCGCAGCCGGGTGAAGGTGAACGGCGCCGTGGTTGGCGCGGGCGAGTTCATCGTGATGGCGGGCCCGTGCTCGGTGGAATCCGAGGAACAGATCATGGAGACGGCCGAAGCCGTCAAGCGCGCGGGCGGGCGGATCCTGCGCGGCGGCGCGTTCAAGCCGCGCACCTCTCCCTACGACTTCCAGGGCCTGGAGGAAGAAGGCCTGAAGCTGCTGCGGAAGGCGAAGGAGGCCACCGGTCTCGACATCGTCACCGAGATCATGAGCGACCGCGACGTGGAGCTGGTGTCCGAGTACGCCGACATTCTGCAGATCGGCGCCCGCAACATGCAGAACTTCGCGCTGCTGAAGAGCCTGGGCCGCTCGACACGCCCGATCCTGCTCAAGCGCGGACTGAGCTCGACCATCAAGGAGCTGCTGATGTCGGCCGAGTACATTCTGGCGCACGGAAACCCGAACGTGATCCTGTGCGAGCGCGGCATACGCACCTTCGAGACGGCCACGCGCAACACGTGCGACATCGCGGCCGTGCCGGTGCTGAACGAACTGACGCACCTGCCGGTGATCCTGGACCCCAGCCACGCGACGGGCAAACGCAGCCTGGTTCCGGCGCTGGCGCGCGCGGCGGTGGCGATCGGCGCCGATGGCATCATGGTGGAGGTGCATCCGCGGCCCGAGAAGGCGGTCAGCGACGGCGCGCAGTCGCTCACCATCCCGCAGTTTGAGGCCATGATGAAGTCGCTGGCGCCGTACGTGGCCCTTTGGAAGGAAGCGCGGACGGCGGAGTTGGCGGGAGTGGCGGCGAGTTAGAAGAAGCCGGCCAGGGGGCCGGCTTGCGGACCAGGGGGTCCGCCCCACAGTGTATCTTCGTAATGTGAAGTTCCGAGTGCTGGTGGTGGCGGCGGTTTGTCTCGCGATTGCGGCCGGGTTGACGCAGTACCGGACCTGGTCCCTGTCTCAGGATGCTCTGCTGCGCCGGCTGCCGTCGGACGGCGCCGTGATCGTCTCGATCGATTTCGGAGAGCTGCGGCGGGCCGGCGTTCTGAAAATCTTCGGCGGGTCGAAGGTCACCGAGGAGCCCGAGTATCGAACGTTCGTCCGGCAGACCGGCTTCGACTACCTCAACGATCTGGACAGTGCCTTGATTTCGTTCCATGCCTCCGGCACGTACTTTCTTCTGCGCGGCCGGTTCAACTGGAAGGCGCTCGAGGAGTACGCCACTCACCAGGGCGGCGATTGCCGCGATTCGTTCTGCCGGGTCGCGGGCAGCGTGGCCGCGCGGAGGATTTCGTTCTTCGCGCTGCGCAAGAACATCATGGCGCTCGCGGTGGGCGCGGACGCGTCGGCGGCGGTGAGGCTACGGACCGCCGGGCGCAGGCTCGCGGAGATCCCGGGCGATCCGGTGTGGTCGCTGATCCCGATCGCGGCGCTCAAGCAGAACGGCAGCATGCCCGCGGGCGCGGCGGTGCTGGCGCAGGCATTGGACGGCGCGCGGAGCGTCGTGCTGGCGGCCACGCCGGAGGGTACGCGAGTCGCGGTCCGGCTCGACGCCACCTGTGGCAGCGCCGCCCAGGCCAGCGCTCTGGCGACGCGGTTGCGGGACATCACGGCACACCTGCGGGACGCGGTGGCCACGCCAGATCCGAAAGACCTCGGGGGCGTTCTGGCCGCCGGCGTCTTCGAGCAGAAGGAAGTCCACGTTCTGGGGCGCTGGCCCGTGGAACGGGAGTTCCTGGAATCGCTAGCCGGGGGCGCGCTGTGAGTGGACTACTTTGCTACGGCAACATGGTGATGGACATCCTGGTGCGGCCGGTGGACCGCATCGCGTGGAACACCACCACCTGGGTCGAGGCCGTCGAGCAGCACATGGGCGGCAATGGCGCGAACACTTCTTATGCGGCGGCTGTTTGCGGCGTGGCGGTGCGCCTGGTGAGCGTGGCGGGACGGGACGCGTTCGGCGACCGGCTGCTGACTGAACTGGCCGGCGCGGGGGTGGATGTGGCGCACGTGCGCCGCACAGACGGTCCGACGGCCGCTACGGTGGCGCTGGTGAACTCATCGGGCGACCGTCTCTTCCTGCACCGCATCGGCGAGGGGGCGGAGGCGTTCGATCCCCCGGAGAGCGATTCCGCGATCTCGGACGGCATGTCGCGCTTTCACCTGGCGAACCTGTTTGCGCTGCCCGGGTTGCGGCGGCGCGGGAGCGAGATCCTGCGCGGCGCACGCGAGGCCGGACTGACGACCTCCGTCGATACGGGATGGGATTCCGAGGAGCGGTGGATCGAGGACCTGGCGCCGTGCCTTCCCTGGACCGATCTGCTTTTCGTCAACCAGGACGAAGCGCAGCGGCTGGGCGGCGCGCCGGAGATACGCGACGCTGCCCGCCGGCTGCGAGACGCCGGGGCGCGGACCGTGGTGGTGAAGCTGGGCGCGCAGGGCTGCGCTGTTTTCGGCGAGGAAGGCGAGCTACGCAGTCCGGGGTTCGAGGTTGCGGTGGTGGATACCACGGGCGCCGGCGATTGCTTCGCGGGCGCTTTCCTGGCCGCGCTCGAACGCGGGTCCCACTTGGCGGAGGCGGCGCGCTTCGGAAACGCGGCTGCGGCGCTGTCGGTCCAGCGGCTGGGCGCGACGGCGGGGGTGCGCGCGTGGGACGAAACGCTCGCGTGGATGGAAACCGCGCCGGTGCGGTCCGCTCCTCGGTAACGGTTCGGCCGGGGCGTGCGTTATAAGAGAAGGGGGACGAAATGAAAGCCGTTCAGGTCGGAATCCTTATAGCGCTGTTGGTTTGCGCCGTTCTCTTGTTCAAGATCTATAGCGCGCGGCAGGCGGCTCCGGCGGCGGTCCAGGTGGCGAGCGCGGCAGCGACGCCCGTGGCGGCTGCGACGCCGGAGGCAACGCCAGCGGCGCCTCCCTCCGAGGTGGCATCGGCTCCGGTCGTCGACTCGGCTCCGGCGCGGCGGAAACCGGCGCCCAGCCGTGGCGAGCGGCCGCGGCACGAGCAGGTTGCCGAGAACCTGGAGCCGGTGGCCGATCCGATGCCAGTCCAGATGCAGGCGCCGGCGGTGGCGACACCCGTTC
>DATNLV010000208.1:0-2776 GCA_035602665.1 Bryobacteraceae bacterium
CCGGAGGGATGGTCGGCGTCGAAGTTCAACCAGCACTCCCTGGCCGTGGGCATCATGGCGGACCTGGTGGCGCAGCGGGCAGGAGTGCCCTATCCGGAAGGCGCGTTCGTGGGCGGCCTGCTGCACGACCTCGGGAAACTGCTCATCGCAACCGGGGCTCCGGTCGGGTTCGGAAGCGTTCTGCGGATGCTGAAAGAGGGCGGCGCCAACGAGCTCGATTGCGAGATGGAGGCCCTGGGCACCACGCACGCGGAGTTGTCGGGCATGGCGCTGGCGCGCTGGAACCTACCGCTGCCGATCCGGCAATCGGCGATGTTCCATCACGATCCGGATCGCGCCGACGACGGCGCCCTGCATCTGAGTCACGTCCTCTACGCTGCCGACCGGCTGGCCAACGAACTGGGCAACAGCATTGGCCCGTACTTCGATCAATCGGAGCGCACCGACAGTATCTTCGACGCCCTTGGCGTGGCTGGCGAGGTGCCGAGTATTCTCCAGGAGTTCGAGGCCGAGTTCAACTCGGTGAAGGGGTACTTCTAGGAGAAGGCTCGTTGCCCGTGGCCCGTGGCCCGTTGATCCTGGTCAGGTGTTCCCGGCTTCGCACCGCAGTGAATCCAGCTCGCGAAGCGCGCGAACTCCGCCGGGCCGATCAACGGGCAACGAGCAACGAGCCACGAGCGCTATCATGGTAAAACCCATCGAGAATGATTGCCGAGACCCGTACAGCATGCTTCGAATCTCTGACGCTGGACTGCGGCGAGACGCTCGCTCCCGTCGAGGTCGCTTATGAGACCTACGGCCAGCTGAACGCCGCCCGGTCGAACGCCATCTGCATCTGCCACGCCCTGACCGGGGACGCACACGCCGCCGGCATCTCGCACGCGGACGGAAAGCCGGGGTGGTGGGACAGCATGATCGGTCCGGGAAAGGCGTTCGACACCGACAAGTACTTCGTCGTCTGCTCGAACGTGCTGGGCGGATGCCGGGGCACCACCGGCCCGTCGTCGCCGAACGCGGCGACCGGCAAGCCTTACGCCCTGGCGTTCCCGGTGATCACCATCCCCGACATGGTGCGCCTCCAGAGGATGCTGATCGAGCGGCTGGGCATCGAGCGGCTGCTGGCGGTGACCGGCGGATCGATGGGCGGAATGCAGGCGCTGCAGTGGGCCGCGGCGTACCCCGAGGCCGTGGTTTCGGCCATCCCCATCGCCACCACGGCGCGGCACAGCGCGCAGCAGATCGCCTTCAACGAAGTGGGCCGCCAGGCCATCATGGCGGACCTGGACTGGAATGACGGCAACTACTACGACTCGAACCCGCCGGCGCGCGGGCTGGCCGTGGCGCGCATGGTCGGCCACATCACCTACATGAGCGACGAGTCGATGCGCGAGAAGTTCGGGCGGCGGCTGCGCGACAAGGAGACCTTCGGCTTCGATTTCTCGGTGGATTTCGAGGTGGAGAGTTACCTGCGCTACCGCGGGACGCAGTTCGTCAGCCGCTTCGACGCCAACTCGTATCTGTACATCACCAAGGCCATGGACTACTTCGACCTGGCCAACGGCACCGGGTCGCTGGCAAACGCGTTCCGCAGCGGGAACACGCGCTTCCTCGCCATCAGCTTCACCTCGGACTGGCTGTATCCGAGCTACCAGTTGGTGGAGGTGGTGCAGGCGCTGCGCAGCATGAACCGCGACGTGGCTTACTGCGAGCTGCCTTCGAACTACGGCCACGACGCCTTCCTGGTGGATGTGGGCGAGCAGACCGAAGTGGTGCGCGGCTTCCTCGCGGCCACCTTCAAGGCGAGGGCTTAGGCGATGCCGGCCTCGGCGGAAACGCGGCGGAAACCGTTCGTCAGGGACATCCTGGGGCGCAGCGATTTCGCCATCATCGGCGAGCTGGTGGAGCCGGATTCGCGCGTGCTCGACCTGGGCTGCGGCGAGGGCGAGCTGCTTCAGTGGCTGGCCGAGAACAAGCACGTGGAGGGGCGCGGCATCGAGATCGACGGGCCCAAGGTTCAGCGCGCCATCGCGCGCGGCGTCTCGGTCTATCAGGGCGACATCGACGAGGGGCTGAGCGGGTTTCCGGATGCGTCGTTCGACTACATCATTCTGAGCCAGACGCTGCAGGAGACGCGGCGGCCGCTCGCGGTGCTGCAGGAGATGCTGCGCGTGGGCCGGCACGCCATCGTGGCGTTTCCGAACTTCGGACACTGGTCCGTGCGCCTGGCGATGCTGTGGCACGGCCGCGCGCCGCGCACCAAGTGCTTCCCGCACGACTGGTACAACTCACCCAACATCCACTTCCTCACGATTCGCGATTTCGAGACCCTGGCGCGCGGCCAGGGCTGGACCGTGGACCGCAAGATCTTCACCTCGGGCCAGCGCGTGGGAACCTTCCTGGCCAACCTCATGGCCGAGACGGCGGTGTTTCTGGTGCGGCGGTAGAGTGCGCAAGGTCTTTCACTTCGACTCGCCGCGGGAGAAGTACCATTGCGACGCAGCCGTGGTGTGGTGCTTCGATAACCGGTTCGAACTGGCGTTTCGGAAGTTTCTGAAGCGCGCCGGCGTCTTCAATTGCGATCCCATCAAGGTGGCCGGCGGCGCCAAGTGCCTGGCTAGCCCGGAGAACGAGACCGAGCGGGCGTTCGTCCTTGAGCAAATCCGCAAATCCATGCGCCTGCACGGCACCCGCCGCGTCATTCTGATGTTGCACTCGGATTGCGGCGCTTACGGAGGGCTGAAGGCCTTTCACGACGACGCGCGGGCCGAGGCCGACA
>DATNLV010000221.1:0-4897 GCA_035602665.1 Bryobacteraceae bacterium
CCCGCCGTGATGGGAGGTCCCGTGGTGGGCAGTCCCCGTTCCCATGAGGAACTGGTAGTCGTTGTTGCTCGTTCCATTGCCCAACATGAACGTGACCGCCCGCGTGATGTCGCATGTCAAGGCCAAGCCCATCATCTGGAGGAGGAGGGGTGTATTGCCCGTAATAAAGGAGCTCGGAATGACCGCGTGACTCCCGCCGGTTGACGGCAAAGGCCCCAGGCCGGCTGCCGGTTCCGCTGGCTTGGTGCACACGAGCGGCTGTGCCGTCGATACGTTCTGCAACTGCGTTTCTAGGTCGCGGATGGACGTCTGGTACTGCTGCAGCATCAGCTTGTCGCCGGGGCTAAGCTTCGTCGAAAGAGAGTTCGAGTCGGCCAGAACCGCGTCGAGAACGCTCTTCTGTTGCGCGAAGCGCTGGGCCGCCGCGGCGGTGGACGCCGGCGTAGGCGCGCCGGTCGTCGTAGAAGATCCGAAGAGCAGCAAGAAGACCTGCTGCGGATCGTAGGTGTTGGGCATGGCCGCGCCCTTGTTCCACGAAATCATCCGCGAAAAGTTGCAGTTGGTGTTGTCGCAGATGTCGTTGTCGCCCTGCAAGCCGACCTGCAGGCCCGTGGGCAACAGGGGCGCTCCGCCCGCATTGAGGACGGGCAGCAAGAGCTGGTCGAGGCTCGTGCGGAGCGGGCTGGTCGATGCGCAATTAACGCCCATCATACTGAGAAAGCAGCCCGTTCCCGAACCGTGGCCGCCGGGCACCGTGTCCGTCGAGCAGGCGGGGGTCGGTATGGCGATATTTTGGTGATCGAGACCGGTGACGATCAGCGTCTTGCTCTGAAGGCCGGCCGCGATGAGCGGATAGAGAATCGACGCGGCGCCCGTCGACCCGTACGTCGCCGTCGCCGAGCTTGCGAGCGGCGTTCCCTGCGTGGCCGTCCATTTCGTTCCGCTAGCCGCCGCCGGCGTCCAGTTCGGCATGACCATGCCGTTCGGGTTGAACCAGCCGAAGAACCGCCGCGCCGGAGTCGTAGCAGCAGCGGCCCGCCGCGACCAGAGGGCCGAGGGGAGGAACGGCAAAACGAGCGTGACTCCCGTGGCAGACAAAAACAGCCGGCGCGACTTGTTGACTCCGATGCTCATCTGACTTCTCCGCCTTTCACACAGTTCGAGATCATTGGCCGCCCCGAGTGGTCAGGAAGCCCTGGCTTGTAGCAACCGCTTGGAGGGCGCTTTCCCACGTTCCACCCTTCTGCAACGGTTGCGCGACCGTTTCGATGTAAGCGAGCCCGTCGGCCGCGTCGAAGGTTCGACCGGTTCCGAACGTCATCGCCTGCTTCACGATGCACTGCACGAACCGCGGGTCCGCTGCGATCGCCTGGGCCAGGCCCTGCGCGCCAGTGACGGGCGCGCCAGTGATGCCATAGAGGCTGCCGCTCGCGTCAATCGCCGTGCCGTTGTCCTTCGTGCGATAAGCGCCCAACGCGTCGAAGTTTTCGAACGCATATCCGATCGGGTCGATCGCGTTGTGGCAGGTGGAGCATCCGGGGTTGTTGGCGTGCTCGTTGAGCGCCTGTCGCACCGTGAGACCGGAGCCCGACGCGATCGGCGTGAGCGCGGGCACGTTCGGCGGTGGCGGCTGCGGCGGGTCACAGACCATCTGACCCAGAACGTACGCGCCGCGTTTGACCGGCGACGTTCGCGTCGAGAGCGATGTGGTCGTCAGGAAGGTCTCTTGCGTGAGAATACCGCCCAATCGCTGGGTGCTCGCGAGACTCACTTTGGTGAAGGTCGTCTGCGCCGCGGGGACGCCTTGGACCCCGTAGAACTGCGCGAGCGGACCGTTCGCGAACGTGTAATTGGCGGTCAAGAGGTCCGTCAGCGGCGCCTTCGTGGTGATTAGGTCGGTCAAAAAGGCTTCCGTCTCCGACCCGAACGACGCGATCAGCGCCTGGGATGCGTTCGGAAACATCGTTGGATCGGGCGCCAGCGCCGAAATGTTGTTGACGCCGATCCACTGGTCTATGAAGCCGCTCATGAAGCCCGAGAACTTCGGGTCTGCGATCATGCGGCTCACCTGCGCAGGGATTCCGCTTCCGCTCGCGAGCTGGCCGGCCGCGGCCGCCTGCGTCAGTGCCGCATCCGGCATACTCGACCAGAGGAAGTACGACAGGCGGCTCGCCGCTTCGTAGTCGCTCAAAGGCGTCGTAGCCGACGACGACGGGACGATGGCCGGGCTGCCGATTTCGACGTGATAGAGGAAATTGGGTGACATCAGGACATATTGAAGAGCCGCGCTCACGGCGGTCGTCGCCGGGTCGGCTCCGCCGGTCGCGGTGGAAGCCTGCGCCGACGTGAGAACCGCCGTGCCGACCGCTGCTGCGGTCGTCACTTCGGCGGTCGTCACCGCCCGCCGCCAAGCCTTCGGCATGAATGCGGTCAGGATCTGGGGCAAACAGGTTGCCATGTTCGTCGCAGTCGGCGTGCAGACGAACACCGCGGTCTTCAGGGGGTCGGTCGCCGTCCGCGACACGAGCTCGCTGACGAGGGTGCCTGCCGCCGCAAATTGCTGCGCCCCGAGCTTGTCGGAGTAGCTGAGCGCCTGCCCCACGGTGTCGAACCCGTCGTCCACGCTGTCGCCGGGAAAGGTGGTGGCGCCGAGCGCTTTCGTGGTGCCGAGCAGATCCCGCATCGTGTTGTCGTATTCGCGAATATTCAGACGTCGGAACGCGACGCGTCCGCTGTCGAGCGGGCCAGCGGGTACGTTACCGAGAGTCCCCGCTGCCCCGGTTGCCCCGGCGCCCATTCCACCGGCCATCGCGCCGTTGCCGCCCGAGCCGCCGGCGGTCGAAGATCCACCCGTACTGGGCGCGGCGCCGCCCCCGCCAGCCACCGAGCCGCCCGTGGATCCGCCTGCGCCCCCGTGCTCAGGTAGGCCGACCTTGCCAGTGCAGCCGGACGACACCACCAACAGGGCGGTCGCCCACAGTTCGAGATGCCCGAAAACGTCCTTGGTCTTCCTCATGGAAAATTCCTCCGATGATGAGGCTGCGCGTTCGCCACCGCGCGCATCCTCGGGGCATCCCGTCCCGCGGTAATTGTTTACTGCAATCAGAACTTGGTGGAGCACCCTACTCGATGAGAGGACGCCCTCGCTGGTCGTGCCGTGCCTCCGCGAGTCGCCGTCTGGTGCCAAGCCACGTCGACATCTCTAGTGCACAGTTGCCGGATGTGCAGCTCACGAAATGGCACCAAGCTGCGATTGGAACGTGCAGCGTCTGGAATGTTCGTCCCTGAGCGCAATTCGGGCCGATTCGTCCGCATCCACCGACGTAGCGAGCCCCGACCCTCCTCCGATTCGTGGGCAGTCTATCGGCCGTTGGCTGCCCAACGCGGGTCACCCTCGAACAGCCAGTCGAGCTGTGCCTTGGTCTCCTCGGCGACCGGCCCGTTGTACCAATGGATGAACTGACCCGCGTCGGGTAGCTCGCCCAAGACGACGTGCGCTTCCGCGCCTGCGCGATCGAGCAACCACGCCGCTCTGCCCGCGCCAGAGACACGAGCCCTGAGCCCGCAGGCAAAGAGCACGCGCTTGCCCCCATCGCGAACGAATTGCGCTGCAACCTGGGGTGACCACCGGTCCTCGCCGCCCTCGGTCAGGACCGCGCGTGGATAGCGCGCAGGATCGTGCGAGATGATCCACACGCCCAAGATCGCGCCCAACGAGAAGCCTGTGTAGAGCGTCGGGCCGTCGTCGACGTAGCCGCCGTAGGCTTGCTCGAGCGCCCGCAGCCCAGCGTCGATCTCTTTGGCGAGAGCCGGGCCGCTCCGGTAGCGAAACGTCTTGTCGGGCATCGGCTCACCGCGGGGGCACAAAACCCACGCGCGGTTGCCGACGATCCACCGCCAGTTGTCGCAGAGCCCCTCCGGAAAGTCCCATAGACCATGGGTGGCAACGACCACGGGGCGGGGGGACATCGCGCCGAGCGGTATCGAGACGACCGCGTCCGAGAACCCCGGGACGGGCAGCGGCACGATCGGCAGCGCGCTCGCGAGCGGAGGCGGTGCGGCCATTTCGCGTGCGGCTTGCTCGTGCAGTGTCTGGCCCGCTTCGTCGTTTGGGGGCTGGGCCGTCGTCGCCGGCGATGGGTGTGTCATCTGCGCTGTGGCAAGGGGGGCCTCGCGGTCAGCGCACCACTTCTGAGCGGAGGCGACGGCGAGCGCCACGAAGGCGCTTCTACGCAGCGAGTGCATCCGTTGCTCTCCTTCATCAAACGGTCCATTTGCGCGCGCATGAGCCGATTGCATCTTGGCCGAGGCTGCGGCCGCGACGGAAAGCGATTGACCGGTGGGCCCCTTGGTTGCCGCTGGATCCTCGTTGGCCATTTTCGGTGCGATTTCGATATGCTCTCCCATGAGGCCCCAGAACCATGAGCGCATGCCCCCAGTGCGGCGCCGCCGCCCGGCCGACAGACAAGTTCTGCAATGCCTGCGGCACTCCCATGCCACGCGCCAGCGCGTCGTCCCATCCCCCAGCCGCTGCCTACGGGGCACCGGCTCCGCCGCCGTTCGCTCCCCAGGCAGGGCCGCCAGGCTTCGGTGCCGCGCCCGGTCGTGCGCCCCCCCGCTGTCAGATGGGACACGAGATCGCTCCGAACGCGAGCTACTGCGCCCAGGGACATCCCATTGCGCTCGACCAAATCCAGTTCACCGCAGACCCCTACCCCGCGGGCTACGGCGCTCCGCCGCCCCCGTTCGCCCCCCCACCACCCGCGCTCACCTACGCCACCCCCGCGCCTCCGGCGCCCGGCTTCAACATGCCCACCGGCGCTCCGCCTGCGTTCACCGTGGCGGCGGCCCAACCGGGGTTTGGGGGGGCCCCCGTCGCGATGGGCGGTGCCGCGCG
>DATNLV010000239.1:0-5712 GCA_035602665.1 Bryobacteraceae bacterium
CTGTGCGAAGCCCCCGGCTTTCTCTAACCGGCGCTGTCCCCCGTACACCCGGAATCTCAGCGCTTCGACCACGACGCCTTCACCCGGGAATCCGTCCTCGTCCAGTATCTTGCCGAAGATAGCTGCCTGGGGTGTGAGCGCGATCCGCCCCGGCCTCATGCCCGACGCGGTCACATAGCCCGCGCGATAGATCTGCATGCTGCCCCACGGCGGCGCCTGCTCCGGAAAGCGGAAATGGCCCGCGGAATCGCTGACGGCGACGGTCGGATTGGGGCCGGTCCATCTCCCCACCACATACGCTCCCGCGACCGGAGCGCCCGTGGTGGAATCGACGACGTCGCCCTCGATCTCGATGGTCTGCGCCGACAGCACCGCGCCGAACGCAAGCAGCAGCAGAAAACGAGGTGTCATCGCGGCCCCCCGTTGGCGCACCCCATGACGATGCGTAGAACCGCGTCCGCGGCGAAAGGATAATCGAAACCATCCCGGAGCACGTCGCGATCTCCCAGCGTGGCGGAGAGCGGATTCGCCGCGGACGAGGTGCCCGGAATCGCCGAGATGTTGAGGCTGATGTGGCCCGGGGCGAAGCCGCTCAGGACGAACTTGCCGTCGGATCCGGTAGCCACCGAGCCCACGGTGCTCGCAAGCGGGCCGAAGGCATGGGCTTCTATGCGGACAGGAACCGGGGCGCAACCTTCCGTGAAGGTCGCCACGCCCGAAAGGTCGCGCGAGGGCTGCAGTTCGATGTCCAGGCCCTCCACATCCTTGTCGGCCACCTCGATGAGCCGGGCGGCCGTGAGGACGATCTTTGCGTCCGCGCCCCACACGTCGTGCTGCTCCCTGGTCACCGCCAGCAGCCTGTACTTTCCGGGAAGGATGTCCGTAAGCTCGAAGCGGTCGCTACGGCTGATGGTGAACAGGCCGTTCGCATTCGCGAGAGAGTTCTGTTCCGGCACCAGAGTGACGTTGGTGTAGCTGTACGAAGCAGAGGCACTCTCGTCGCGGGCGGTTTTGAGGAGCCTGCCAGCGACCCGGACCCCCGTCTGCCGCGCGATCTGAATGTCGGCGCGCACCTGCTGGCCCGCGCTGACCTCCAGCGGCCTGGCCGAGGCGAAGTCCAGGGCGTGGGGATAGTAAGTGATGCGATTGGCTCGGTCCTCCCAAGGCCCCAGGTGAGAGTTGTTGGCCACGAGATAGTAGGTTCCTGGCTCGACGCGCGCGGCTCGGAACTCTCCCCGGTCGTCCGTTCTAGCCTCGTTTGTCTGTACCAGCATGTTCTGGCCGTCGGGCAGCGCTTGATCGAAGAGCCCCCGGGCTTCGGACTTAGGACGCTTCCGGAGGATCCCGATCTGCGAATCGGTAATCGGGATTCCGTTAAAATCGGTGAGCTTTCCAGAAATGACGGCGTAGGGGCTCAAGGAAACCGTGAGCGCCACGCGCTGTCCGCCGGCTTTGAGGTCCACGCAACAGGAATTTTGGCCGCTCCGCGAAAGGCCTGGGCTCTCGGCCGCGAACCCGTAGTGGCCGGGGTGCAGGTTCGCGAACTCGAACCGGCCCTGGGCGTCCGTCCTGCCGTAGAGCGGCTCGGCTTCGGTCTCCAGCGGAGTGAGCTTGACGCGCGCGCCGGCAATGGGGACGCCGGTGGCCTCGTTCATCACCGTTCCCGCAATGGTTCCTGTGGTGGGAGGCTGTGTCTGCCAGCCGAGGCAAACTCCAAGCGGGAAGAAAAGGAGCATCCGGCGCGGCAGCGGGAGATGCATTTCGATCTCCACGGTACCACACATCCCGGTAAACCGGGAGACGAATTATTGTCCAATTCCTCGACAATTCTCTCGAACGGGCTTGCGACGCCGTGGCAACGCCCTACTCGCGGGCACGTAGGCCGCCAGCCATTTATTGCATCGCCGCGACTCTCTCGAAAACGCCCTTGCGGAATACATTGATGATCTGGGGTGCCGGCTGCGTGCCAAGCTTCAGCTCGCCCAGAACGTCTTCGTAAAGCGTCGCGTATTCGATCTGCTTGGTGGTGAGCGACACCCAGATCTGGCCCCAATAGTGGCTGCGCCCGGTCAACTCGATCCCGCCGGTTTTGACGCTCAGCTTGTTGAAGAACGCGTTGTAGTCGATGAGCGCGCACGGCTGGCCGTTGCGCCTGGAGGCGCCGATCCACGTCAGCTCGGCGTTCTTGTTCTCGAACTCGCCCCAACCGGCCAGCACCATAGTGGAAGCGTCCATGCGATAGGGCACGTTGAGGCTGAGCTTCTCGAAGAAGTCCTGGCCGAAGGACTCGAACATCTGTGTGTCCCACACCAGGTTCCGCTCCTGGAACGCCATCGCCGGGAAGCCCTGAAAGAACTCGGTCTTGTCGGTGTTCACGCGGTCGGCGAGGCGGTAGCTGAATCCTTCCATGAACTCGCGTTTCTGCCCGTTTGCGGTGACATTGTTCCACCGGACCTTGTCGCCGGGCAGGCCACGCGTATATTCGCCGGCCAGCTTCATCGTCGGGCCGCCCTGGTTGCCCTTGACGTCGAGGTGGAAGTAGTCGCAGGTAAACCGGAACGTACGCGGGCCGTCGTCGTTTACCTGTAGACCGGCGGGCAGGCGCGAAAGCGGGTCGCTGCCCGTGGGCGTCTGCGCGCTCGCGGCGAGGGCCAGCGCCAGGGTCAACACCATCGACTTCAAAGTGTGGTTCATAGAGTTCCTTCCCACCCAGAAGTGTAGTCCAGGTGTGCCAGAGGGCCCGCCGGAAAGCGACCGGAGGCCGAAGCCGGCGGATAAAAGGCCGTGGGATGGTGATAAACTGACTCATCGATGCAACCACGCTGGGTTCTTCTCTCGACCATCTTCCTGCTCGCGGCGCTCGCCGTGTCCGCCCAGGACAAACCAACCTGGAGCGCCCGGGAACAGCCGATCGCGGACCAGTTGCGCGGCTTGCGCCTGGTTCCCGACGACGCACGCGGCGCGGTCACCAGGAAGCTGGCCGCCGAAATACGCGGACTGCCGGCCGGTCCCAACAAGCTCCGTCTGGCCGACGGTCTGGCCAACCTGGCCACGGAAGGCGACTTCGGCCGCCAGACGTTGCAGGATGTGGCCGACACCCTGGCCGAGACCTTACGCGAACGTCCGCTACCGGATGAGAAAGGCAAGCCGGCGATGCCCTACCGTACGCTGGCGCAGTTGATCCGCTATGAGCAGGTCCCCGTCTCGTTCGAGGCGCCCCCGCTGGCTGCGGCGCTCGCGCAGCTCGAAGAGCAGGACCGCCGCCGCGCCTCGGCCGATTTCGCACTGCGCGATCTCGAGGGCAAGGAGTGGAAGCTGAGCGGCCTCGCCGGCAAAGTGGTACTAGTCAATTTCTGGGCGACGTGGTGTCCTCCCTGCCGCAAGGAAATGCCGGACCTGGGCGCGCTCTACGCGCGTTTTCGAGAGCAGGGTCTCGTGATCCTCGGCATCTCCGATGATGACCCGGGCAAGGTCGCGGCGTTCGTCAAGGAACACGGCGTCAGGTACCCGGTCCTGCTCGACCCGGGCAGCAAGGTCAGCACGCTGTTTGGCGCGGAAGGGATTCCGAAAAGCTACGTCTACGACCGTGACGGAAAGCTGGTGGCCACTGCTATCGACATGCGGACGATGGGGCAGTTCCTGGCCATGCTGTCGAAGACCGGCCTGCGATAGGGCGCCGCTAGATCCTGCCCCGGGCCGTCCGCATGGCCCTCAGGTCCGCCAGGTCGTCTCTCAGTTCGTCGCGGGACCGGGGCGATAGAACATTGCCCTTGAATACGTTGTTGACGTCATCAATCGCTGTGTCCAGTTTGCCCTTGTCGAAATCGCCGCGGCTCAACTTGTCGTCGAACTCCGAGAGGTGGCGCTGCGCGTTGTCGTAGCGGTCGCGCTGGCGGCCCGCTACCGGCGCCATCTTCTGGGCCCGCGCCAGATCGTACTGGACGCGGCCGATCAGATCGCGAGCCCGTCCGTAGGGTCCATCGTGGTGGTCGTGCCGCTCGTCCCGGTCGTGCCGGTCGTCATCCCGCTGGGCATAGGCCGTCGGGCAGAACACCGCTGCCGCGAGCGCCATCGTGAATACCGCTTTCAAGAGAGTCCGCATGTGCTTTTCCGCTCCTCACGAGAGTATACACTCGCCACCACGAAGCGCGCTCGATAGCGTCTAATGATATAGGTATGGCGCGCGCCCTATTGTCCGCAGTCGTCGCCGCGTCCGCGCTTCTGGCGGGCACCGTGCCTGACACCGCCCAGCGTAAACTCCAATCCATCGAGCTGGACAAGGTGCCGCGGGGAACGGTGGTCGTCCTGGGGCGGGACGAGCTGAACCTCTATGTGAACGGCAAGATCGCCCAGATGTTCCGGCAGGGCATTCGTGGGGCTCGGCTCGATCTGGGCGCCGGCCGCGCCACCGGCTTCGCCTACATCGACTTTCCGAAGCTGGGCCAGGCGATGGGCAGACCGTTGGGCCGGCTCATGTCGTGGTTGCTCGAGGGCGAGCGCCCGGTGCAGGTCGAAGCCCACATCCGCTCCGGCGGCGGCCAGGCTCAGGTGGACCTCGACCGGGTCTCAGTCTCGGGTTTTTCGATCACCGGCTCCGCCCTCGACTACCTCATGCGCAACTTCGTGCGTCCCCATTACCCCGAGGCTGTCATCGGCCGGCCCTTTGCACTGGCGCACCACGTCGATCGCCTCGACGTGCGTCCCACCGAGGTCCGGGTGGTGATGGCAAGGTAGCGCGGCGAGGGGAACGCCGCTCCGTCAGCCCAGAACTTTGGCAGCTTTGCGGAAATCGGCCGCGGCCACCACGATCAGCGCGCCGTATGTGCCGGCCCCGCCGCACAGGGCGTGCATCGACACCACGTTGATGCCTTTCCCCGCCAGCTTGCCCATCAGCTCGGCGCCCACGCCGGGCCGGTCTTCTCCGCTCGCCAGCAGGCCCTTCTGCTTTTTGCCGAGGGCCGTGCCCGCCTTCTTCGCGATCGCCGCCAGGTTCGGGGCCTTCTCATCGACGATGAGGACGATCTCCGACTTCCGTGCAGATTTCGGATATCCCAGGCACCCGAGAAGATTGACGCCCGCGTCCTTGACTGCACCGAGCAGACGCGCTCCCTCTCCCACCTTGTTCGGTATCACGCCGATATAGTAATTCACCTGCTTGATTTGGTCAGCCATTCATTTCTCCCTGATCCGAATGGTACGGCGCGAATAGCAGTCCGGTCAAGGAGATTACGGATTTTGCTGAGCCGGGCAACGCACCACGGTCAGGCTCCGCAGCGTCACTGTGTTGGCGGTCGAGGCGCTCATGCGGCCCAGAAACGTGACGGTGAGCGGCGCCGCCAACGAATCCGAAGCGCTTCCGGCCGACGCCGCATAGGCCAGCGTGGCGCCCCAGCTCTCCACTCTCCAGTGAGCCCCACTGGAGTCGATTCCGGCGTCTGCCTGGCCGCCGACGGCCGTTTCGCTGGCCACGCCCGAGCGGGACACCAGCGTGGTCCCTCCCCAATGCACCTCGAACGTGAAGCCCGTCGCCGTGCCTTCGTGCGAATAGTCGAAGCGAATATCGGCGCGGTCACCCGGTTGCAGGAACCCCGCCGGGATGGTGCAAGTGCCCAGAGACGTGAGTGTGGTGGAATTGGTGGCCGTGCCCGTCGTGCTGCACAGCACCTGCGGCGTCGTGTGGATCTGCCCGCCCTCGGCCGTCTTGCGCGTCAG
>DATNLV010000258.1:0-5716 GCA_035602665.1 Bryobacteraceae bacterium
TCCGCGATCGCCTTAGCGCTATGCAGATCGTGAGTGACTACGATGGACGCCATGCGATACTGCTGCTGAAGCTTCAGAACCAGGTCGTCGATCTCCCCGGAACTGATGGGGTCGAGGCCGGCGGTGGGCTCATCGAGCAGCAGGATATCCGGCTCCAAAGCCAGCGCGCGCGCCAGTCCGACTCGCTTCTGCATTCCGCCCGAAAGATCCGAAGGCATCTTCCCCAGATTCCCCTCCATACCCACTTCCGCCAGCAATTCCCGTACGCGGTCGCTCCGCTCTGACTTGGACATCTCCTTGCGGTGGTGTTCCAGCGGAAAAGCTACGTTCTGCTCGACGGTCAGCGAATCGTAGAGTGCGGCGTGCTGAAACAGGAAGCCGATCTTCTTCCTGATTTCGCCTAGCCGGTCGAGAGACAGGCCGGCGATGTCCTGCCCGTGGATGCACACCGATCCCGAGTCCGGCTTCTGGAGGCCGACGATTAGTTTGAGCAGTACGCTCTTGCCGGTTCCGCTACGCCCCAGCACCGCCAGGGTCTCGCCCCGGAATACGGTCAGAGTAATCCCGTTCAGGACTTTTTGACTGCCGAAGGACTTCTGCAGCCCCTCGACGGCGACAGCGGCCACACTACCGTCTTCCTTGGTTGCAGCGTACTTCCCGGTAATTGGGTCGGTTGTGGTCATAGGGGGTTAGGGGAAGAAGATAATGATGACCTTCACGAGCACGACGTCGGCCAGAATCACGAACAGCGAGGACAACACGACCGAGCTGGTGGCGGCGCGGCCCACGCCCTCCGCGCCTCCGCGTGTTCGCATTCCCTGAAAACAGGCGATCGCCCCGATGATGAGGCCGAACACAGCGGTCTTGAACGTAGGTGGTAGGAAATCATTGAAGCCCGCGCCGTTAAAGCCATTGCTGATGAACTGGTGTAACGAGATCGGCTCGACCAGGGTAAGTGCAACCCATCCCAATACCAAGCCGCATAAGTCGGCGGCGAGGGTCAGGAGTGGCAGCATCAGTGCGCAAGCCAGGATGCGGGTCGCGGCCAGAAGCTTATACGGGTTTACCGCGGATGCCTCGATGGCGTCGATCTGCTCGGTAACTTTCATCGACGCCAACTCCGCGCCAATGCCAGCGCCTACCCGGCCACTTACTACCAGACCGGTAATGATGGGACCGATCTCGTGAAGGACCGAGAACACGATGGCGGCGGGAAGCAGCGATTTGGCCCCGAATCGAGTCAGGCTATAGCGGGTTTCAAGCGAGAGCACGACTCCGATGGCCCCGCCTGCCAGTGCCACCAGCGGCAGGGACTTCGATCCGACCTCGTCGAGTTGGCGAAACAGTTCGCGGAATTCAAACGGCGGCGTCACTGCGGCCCGCGCAACTCGCCAGCAGAACACAGCCAGGTCGCCGAACCACTCGAAGAACCCGGCGACCAGGTTCGGGGACGAGTTTGCGGCGGAAAACGCGCCCGCGGCGGGAGTAAGTGCCCGGCCGGTCATCGGACTGAGCCTGGATCCGGCGCCCCGTGTCCGTTGTTCAGGTGCATGCGATGGAGCAAGGAGTGGGGTCCGCCATAGAAGAACTCCAGCGAGATGTTCCCGACCACATCCAACAGCAGGTTGTAGTTCCCCATGCGGAACGCATCCTTAGCGCCGAAGCGGTTGGGGTACCAGCCATAGATGGCGGTCATGGTGCCCGCATACGGTGCAACCAGAGCAGGCACAGAGAAGACGCGGTGGCCATCCAAACCGCGGCGTGACGTCAAGGTCGAAATCACGGCATGTTTCAGGCGGGGAAACACGCCGGTGCAGTCACAGCGGTAGTACAACGTGTCTTCGTTGAAGGCCTTTGCCAGCGCGTAGCGCGTGGTGATGCTTGTGGCCGCGATTCCGTAGGCGGATCCGAAGCGCCTTCCGAAAGCCTCGGCGCCCTGGCCCCACTCCGGGGGCGAATTGCTCAGCTGGCTCACGCCTGCCGCGATCCCCGCTCCGACGGTGGGATAGGGGCCGAATGCGTCGAAGAAGTAGTTGCGCAGCTTCGTTGCTTCCGTCGGCCGCTCGTACGGCAGTTCGAGGGGCGTTGGGGCCGCGACCGCGCCGGAAGAACCGGCCGAATCGGGCGACGAATCCACGGCTGCCAGCGCCGGAAGGGCCGCGAGACTGGCGATCGCCAGCAGGAAGAGCAAGCTTCCCGCAAAGCCCGCCCCGTTTTCGCTATGGTCGTGTTGCATGCTGGGTCCTCCCCCGCTTCTATAAGCAAAGGGTGTGCCAATGTTTTCCGGGCCGCGGACGAGGCCTTTCCCGTTTGGATGGCGCCCGACTCGTCGGATGGCGGTGCAGACTTTGCACCCGCCTTGAACAAACTCTGCACGTACCTTCAGCGTTCTACGTTGCGAGACGGGGGTACAAGCGGGAACCAACAAACACCAGGATGGTTGTGGTCGCGAGAATGACGGCATAGTCTCGAGCGAGCCCGAATGCGCTCACGCTGCCGGCCAGCATGAAGGTACGTAGCGCGTCGACGACATAGGTCAGCGGATTGAGGTGAGAAATGGTCCGCAGCCAGGCGGGCATGATCGCGGTGGGGTAAATCGCGTTGCTGGCGAAGAACAACGGCATAGTCAGCACCTGGCCGACTCCCATGAAGCGTTCGCGCGTCTTCACCAGGCACGCGATGATGAGCGAAAAGGTCGAGAACAGGGTGGAGGCCAAGACCACGACGACCAGCACGTTCAGGAGTGCGAGCGGCGACCAATTCAGCTTCACGCCGAGCAGCAGGGAAAGCGCGTAGACGATCACCGCCTGCGAGAGCGTGCGGAAACCGGCGGAGAGGCCCTTGCCCAGCACCAGGGCCGCGCGCGGCGTGGGGCTGGCGAGGAATTTCTGAACGATGCCGAGGTCGCGCTCCCAAATCACGTTGATGCCGTAAAAGATGGCCACGAACAGAACGCTCTGCGCCAGGATGCCGGGAGCGATGAAGTCCAGATAGGGAATGTTGCCGGTGTGCATAGCCCCGCTGCGCGAGAACACTTGCCCGAAGATCAGCAGCCAAAGCGCGGGCTGCAGAGCGCGCGTGATGAGCTCCGTAAAATCGTGGCGGAGCTTGCGCACCTCGAATTCCGTGATGACGAAAGTCTTCTCGACGAAGCCGGTCAAAGGGTGAATGAAAGGGACTGTCATGGGGTTGGGGTTAGCCGAGCCGCTGGGCCGTAGCGCGTTCGGCCGCAACGCCGCGGAAGTTGCCGCCGGATTCGAGGGCGGTGCCGGCATAGTGGACGAAGACCTCGTTCAGTGTGTGGCCGCCTCCAAACGAGGCCTCGAGCTCTTTGACCGTGCCGAGCGCATCCATCTTGCCCAGGTGCATGATCGCGATGCGGTCGCAATGGCTCTCGGCCTCCTCCAGGTAGTGGGTAGTGAAGAACAGGGTGGTGCCATAGTTGGCTCTGAGGTCCACCAGATGTTTCCAGACAGCGTCGCGCGCAATCGGGTCCAGGCCGACCGTCGGCTCGTCGAGGAAGAGCACCCGCGGCCGGTGCAGCGTGGACTGGCCGATCTCCAGGCGCCGGACCATGCCACCGGAGTATTCACTCACCAGGCGGCCGGCGTCGGCAGTCAGGTTCATGAACTCCAACGCCTCCCCGATGCGCGCCTGCCGCTCGCGGCGCGGCAGGTCGTAAAGCTTCGCGAAGATAAGCAGGTTCTCGTAGCCGGTGAGCGAACCGTCCACGGAGACGGCCTGCGGCACATACCCAATGGAGCGGCGGACATCGACCGCCTGAGTCTTTATCGAAAAACCGGCCACGCGCGCCTCTCCCGATGAGGGCGGCAGCAGCGTGGTGAGCATCTTGATCGTGGTGGTCTTACCAGCCCCGTTGGATCCGAGCAAACCGAAGACCTCGCCGGATCTGACCGAAAGGGTCAGAGCATCGACCGCCGTAAATGCGCCGAAGCGGCGAGTGAGGGATTCGATTTCGAGAATGGTGTCCATTATTTAAACGCCTTGACCAGCGCCTCAAACTCCACTTCGAGCGATTTGTCGTGTGGCGTTACGGGCGGGACCGCCCGGTCGATACCGAGGAGCTGGTACACGGCCATCTGGGCCGCGCGAACCGAATACTCCACCGTGAAGACGACATCGTCCGGTATCTCGACGAACTGGCTGATGAACGCGAAATTCTTCGATCCGCTTGGAACCGGCAGCGGCCGGTCACTGCGCAGACGTGGCATGAACATGCTGGTCATGTAAGGCATGCGGCAAGGAATGCACGTGGCCCCTTCAACAGTCTCCAGGTCGAAGCGCAGGTGGCCGCAAAGTTCCCGCAGGATTTCCGCGCCGTTGCAGTCGGCCATTGGCTTCGCAACGAAATTGCCGACTCGGTCCGGGAACAGCCCGTATCCCCAGAACACCTGTACGCCGGCAGGCTGTTTCGGAAAGTGCGGTTGATGGGCCAGCACGATCGACATCAGCCAGTTCGAGTCCTTGAACGTCACGAGGCCGCCCGTGCCCGGCTGATTCCCGCTGAAGTGAACCATCTGGTCGAAGAACGCGGAACTCTGCAACGTGACGGTAAACGACTCCCAGTACGACTGCGCGATGCAGGCGTTGAAGGCCGCGGGATTGCCGAACTGCGGCCGGCCCTCCGCCAGCTTCTCCCAGAGTGTCCAGCCGCCGCTATCCGCCTTGGTCAGCTTTCGAGGCGCGCTCACCATCGAACCCAGGCTGGAGGCATCGGTCATGGAGCCGTTTTGCACGAAGACGAAGTCGCCCTCATTAACGGCAATCGTTTCGCTTCTGTCCGCCTGCATGCAGATGCCCGTCACGATGAAGTCGTCCTCCGCGGTCTTGTGATCGAGGTCCGTCACTCTGCAGCCCGTCACCAGCCGGACGCCTCGTGCCTGGAGCCAGGTCTGGAGGGGTAGAACCAGCGAGTCGTACTGGTTGTAAATGGTTCGCTTAACGCCCGCGAGGGTTTCAATGCGCGAGAACTCAAGCAGGAAGCGGTGCAGGTACCGCTTGAACTCAACGGCGCTATGCCAGGGTTGGAAGGCGAATGTGGTGGACCACATAGTCCAGAAAGCCGTCTCGAAGAACTCGGGCGAAAGCCAGTCCGTGATGCAAGTCGCGCCTAACGTGTCTTCTCCACTCTGGCTGAGTTTCAGTAACTCGACCCGGTCCTGCATGGAGAACCCCATCCTTGTGACGGGGACCTTCGCGCGCCGGCTGTCAACCAGCCTGGCCATCGAGTTCGCCTTGTGCCGCTCATTGAACTCCACGGTTTCGTCGAATACCGACTTACCCTGGTGCTCCAGCGAGGGAATCGATTTGTAAAGATCCCAGGTGCACTCGTAGTTATCGGTTGTCATCATGCGTCCGCCGCGCATCGAGTACCCGGCCGCAGGGTCTCCGGCACCGTCCAGGCTTCCGCCCAGGATGGGCGCCGCCTCGAGGATCGAGATGTTCCCGCCAGGCATGCCGCCATCGCGGATCAGGAAGGCCGCGGCGGCCAGGGATCCGATGCCGCCACCCACAAGATAGGCCTTCGCATTTGTGCTCATGTGATCTGGTTGTAAAGCAGATTTGGGACCAATCCCGCAGGGCGCAAAAACTGGTGGGCCACGTGCAAGCGAGGAGCACATGCAAAGCCAAGGCAATGAGGGCATCCGAACGTACGGCACGGTTCGGGCCAGAGAGGCGGGAACCGGGCCGGACT
>DATNLV010000263.1:0-4576 GCA_035602665.1 Bryobacteraceae bacterium
GGCGCGGATATCGTGGCGCCCTCGGACATGATGGATGGCCGGGTGGGGGCGATTCGCAAAGCGCTCGACGCCTCGGGATTTCAGAACACGCCCATCCTGTCCTACGCCGCCAAGTTCGCCTCGGTGTTCTACGGCCCCTTCCGCGACGCGGCGGAATCCGCGCCACAGTTCGGCGACCGGCGCAGCTACCAGATGGATCCGGCCAATGGGCGCGAAGCGCTGCGGGAAATCGAACTGGACCTCGAAGAGGGCGCCGACATGATCATGGTGAAGCCGGCCATGCCCTACCTGGACATCATCCGCCAGGCGCGCGACCGCTGGCAGGTGCCCATCGCCGCCTACCAGGTGAGCGGCGAATTCAGCATGATCATGGCCGCTGCGCGCAACGGCTGGATCGATTGCGAACGCGCCATGCTCGAATCGCTCACGTCCATCCGGCGTGCCGGCGCCAGCATCACGATCACTTACTTCGCCAAGCAGGCCGCCGCCTTAATCCGGCCTCGGGCTCGCTAGCGCATACTGTCTCTAATGGAAACTCGCTTCTCCTGCTACGGCCAGGCATCCACCAGCCCGTCTCCGGTGAACCGCATGATGGCGGCCTTCGCCGGCAGTTTCCGCGACGGCGTGGACATCAACCTGGGCGTGGGTTATGTGAACGAGCGGACGATTCCGGTCGCCTACCTGAACGAGGCCATGCAGGCTGTCGCGGGCGATGGCGTGAAGTACCGGCAGGCTTTCAACTACGGGGGTCCGGACGGCTCCGCGAACCTCATCGCCGCTCTGCGCCGGTTCCTGCTGCGGATCGGTTCCGGCGGGCTCGATGAGGCCACGCTCGATCGCAAGCGGCTGATCATCGGCCCTTGCGGCGCGACTAGCGTTCTGGACTCGCTGGCACAGGTGCTCGCGCCCGGGCTCGTAGTGACCTCCGATCCCCTGTACTACATCTACGCCGACGCGCTGGAACGCCGGGGCTTCGAAGTGCTCAGCGTGCCGGAAGACGACGAGGGAATCAATCTCGCTGCACTGGAGCGCAAGCTCGCCGGCGTGGCCGACCGCGTGGCCATCTTGTATGTGGTGACCGTGAACAACCCCTCCTGCACCGTTCTCTCGAACGCGCGCCGGCGGGCGTTGCTCGAAGTGGCGGCCAGGCTGTCGCGCGACCAGCGGCGCAAGATCCCGATCATTTTCGATCTCGCCTACGAGTTGCTGCTGCACGACCCGAACGCCGAACCGTTCGTCTCCGTGCTGCCCGAAGACGAGATGGAGATCGCCTACGAGGTCGGCACCCTGTCGAAGGTGCTGGCGCCGGGGCTGCGCATCGGCTACCTGCTGGGGCCGGACGGGCCGCTCATGGACGCCATGGTGCAGCGCACCAGCGACGCCGGTTTCAGCGCGCCGCTGTTCGTGCAGGAGATGGCCGGCTATTTGCTCGACACGCGCATCGAGGAACAGCTGCGCGCCGTCAACGCAGGCTATCGCGAGAAGGCGGTTGCGGTGGCGGAAGGAATCGAGCGCAACCTGGGCCCGCTTCTGGAGGAGTGCCGCGGCGGCAGCGCGGGCTTCTACTACTACCTGACCTTCCGCGATCTCGAAACCCATCCGCCCTCGGCGTTCTTCCGGCACCTCACGCGAGACACCGGCGAGCCGCGGGTCCTGTACATCCCCGGCGAGTATTGCGTCCACCCGAGCGGCGATCTGGCGTCCATCGGCCGGCGCCAGTTGCGCCTCTCATACGGCTTCGAAGACGTGCCGCGGATTCTGCGCGCGCTCGAGCTCATGCGAGAGGCCGCGGCTCTGTTATCCTGAGCCTGCTGGTCTTGGTCCCTTCAGGCAGGACCTCCAAGTTCACAGGCCACGCGGTTCTTCACTGTCAGTGCGCTGAATCGCTTCCGAAAAACGGCGGCACAGATCGAGCCGCACACGCTGCCACAGAGCATACACAGGACTGCGTGCGGCACGGTCGCCCGCCCATCGGCCAAGGGGAAGATAGCGCCAAGCATGAGGCCGGCGGCTGCGCTTTCGACTACCAGTCGTTTGGTGGACCGGATGCTGCGTCTGCGGAAGAATAGCAAAATGGCACCCGCAGCTCCTGCTACGAAGCCGAACCAGCCGCAGGAGACGATCGTGATCGGGCATAGAAGGACCGTAGCTCTTCCAACCTCCCAGAGATGGCCGATGGGAATCGGCAAGGTGGCTCCGCCTTCTTGAGAGGCAAAGCCTGCTCGGGCTGTGAAGGGTACGTCACTTCCCGTACCATTCAACAGAGCGATCACCAAGGCCGACAGCACTGTGACCAGGATGGTATTCACGAGACTTATCCTGAAGACCAGGAGACCAGCCCGAACGGCTTGACTTATGTGCTCTCTTCTCATCTTGCTAAGCCACCACCCTCATGGGCCCGATTCGTATGCTATTCCACGCAATAGCCCCATTCAGTTGGGCGAAGGCGACTGTTCAACGAAATGTGGATTTGTTTCATCCCTGGCACTGGCGTCGTCCAGATCTTGTCCGAGCAGCGGCCCTGGCTGGTTCTCTCATCCTTCTCGTAACCCATAATCCCGATTCCAAGCGGATCGCCACGAACGCCAAATACGGTTTCCGGCAGACCGGTCAAGCTGCGATATTGGGTTATGATCATCCCGCCACGCTTCTGGGTAAGCACCACGTCGTTGATTGGATGATTTCGGTCGGGCGAATCCACAATAAAGGGCACGGGAACCAGGGGATAGGCATCGGTGGAAACGAAATCGAAGGATTCGGCGGACGTCTTCCCGGACACGCGGATCTGCACGGCTCTGTCGCGTCTGGTAACGCCGGGATAGTAGTATTCGACCGACTCTCCGTTACGTCCAGGGAGTTGAATCGTCGCGACCATGAGGTACTCTCCCGCTGGTACGGAATTGAAATAGAACCGATCGTTTGTGATCTGCGCCGACCTGATGCGATCAGACTTATCGTGCGTTCCGACCAGGTCCACGCGAGCATGCGCGGCCATACCTGGAATTACACGCCCTGTAAGCTGATATGATAGTTGTTGACGTAAACTGGCGAGTCTCGGCACATCCCTGGTACTACATTGGCACCACCCACGACGTAGAGACCGGGTGAGAATTGCGAGTCCAGTTTATACGTACCCGCCGGCAAGTGCCGAAGCTCATAAATCCCCTCCTGATCACCACGCGCGACGTAAGCTCTGCCAAATGAATCGCGATACGTGAGAGTGGCGTTCCGGACTGGCTCTCGCCGATTGCCAATTGGCTGGGTAATCCGACCCACGATTGTTCCCCCGGGGGATGCACAGCGCGAACCGTCGAGCGTGCGGAGATCAACCTGCGCGTCCGCAATCGGCTGGGTCCGGCTGCATGAATTCACATCGAGTACTCCGTACCGCCCGCGTCGGCCCGATACCAGATACTCCTCGCCTGCGCTCATCGCGATATCGCACGGATAGCTTCCATCAAGAACGACGATGGCGGGCCAGTACCAAGGAAGGCCCCAATAGCGGTGGTGCACAATCGCCAAAACCATACTGGAAGAACGCTTGCCATCCCAGTGATAGGCTGGCCCCAACAGCTGGACAACGCGCGCCGTGAAAATCGCCCGTTCCCGGTAGCCCTCATAGGATGCCTGGATGGGCGTGTAGTTTGCACAGCTGCAGGCTAACGCCGGAAACGTGCAGAGGACAAAGACCAGCGTCAGATTCGCGTCGCCACGCGACGACATGCAGGACCTCCAAAAAAGTAGACACCAGCATAGCACCAGGAGTTCCGACCCCGGCCGCGAAACGCGGTTACTGGAGGGGGGGATCGTCAGCCACCCTGAAGGAATCCACCTGGCCGAGAAGTCGCCTCCCCGCCCTTGCTCTCCTCGCGATCCGGACACGACGTTATGGGGGACTCGGGCGCCGGGAGGCCGCGCCAGCGAGGACGGCTTGCGCCGCCTCGCTGAGCCCTCACCCGCAGCTCTGTTATCTTGACCTTTGGGGGGGACACATGCCGGGTCCGCTTTCCGCGGAGGAATTGCGTAAGATCGACGCCTACTGGCGCGCGGCGACCACGCCGGGGCTGAGCTTCATCTACGTTCACGCCAACCGCCTCATCAAACAGCACGACCTCAATATGATTTATGCCGCCGGCCCCGGGCCCGGCGGGCCGGGCCTGGTCGCGAACACGTATCTCGAAGGAACTTACAGCGAGTTCTATCCGAACATCCCTCAGACCGCGGAAGGGATGAAGCGGCTGTTCACGCAGTTCTCCTTTCCGGGCGGGATTCCCAGCCACGGAGATTCGCGACTGGAAGTGGCCGGGCTAGGCGGGGCTGAAGCCCACCGCGGGCTGAAGCCCACCCCCCTTCGAGCTATATGAAGATCCTGGTTCTCAACGGCGGATCGAGCACTCTCAAGGCTCAGTTGTTCGAAGTCGACGCAGCGCTCCTGCCCGCCGACGCGCCGCCACCGGCGTGGGAAGCCCGAGCGGACTGGAGCCGCGAAGCCACCCAGGCCGAGCTTCAGATTCACAACGCGAGCGGCGCCGACGTAGAGAGCAAGCAGGCGATCCGCGAACCCGCCGACGTCTTC
>DATNLV010000309.1:0-5171 GCA_035602665.1 Bryobacteraceae bacterium
TCCGCGATCAGGTTCTTGAAGAGGCGCGAGCCGATCACGTTCGTACGCTCGCCGACCAGGAGCGGGCGGTTCGACTCTTCGGCCTCCACCAGCTCTACTCCGGAATAGAAAGAGGGTCGATGGTGGATGGTGGATGGTGGATGGTGGCGGGGCTTCTTGCCCTGGACCATTTGCGCAAGCGCCGCGATGTGGGCGGGCGTGGTGCCGCAGCAGCCGCCCACGATGTTGAGCCAGCCGTGATCGACGAAGCGCTCGAGCTCGCGGGCCAGCGAGTGGGGCGTTTCGGCGTATTGGCCCTCGGCGTCGGGGAGGCCGGCGTTCGGGTAGCAGGAGATGCGCGTGGCGGCGATTTCGTTCAGGGTGCGGATGTGATCGGTCATGAACTCGGGGCCGGTGGCGCAGTTCAGACCGATGGAGAGCAGGCCGGCGTGTGCGATGGAAACATAAAACGCGTCAGCGGTTTGGCCGGCGAGCATGGTTCCGGTGGGCTCGATGGTGCAGGACACCATCGCCGGAACGTCGGTGCCGAGGTCGCGGCGCAGGCGGTTGATGGCGAGAAGGCCGGCCTTGACGTTGCGCGTGTCCTGGCAGGTTTCGAGGACCAGGATGTCGGCGCCGCCTTCGACGAGGCCGGCGGCCTGCTCGTAGTAAGCCTCGCGCAGGGCGTCGAAGGTGACGCCGCCGGTGACGCTGATGGCCTTGGTTGTGGGGCCCATGGAGCCGGCGACCCAGCGCGGCTTCGCGGAAGTGGCGAGCTCATCGGCGGCCTGGCGGGCGAGCTCGGCGGCGCGGCGGCTGATTTCGCGGGCGCGGTCGGCGAGTCCGTATTCGGCGAGGACGATGCTGGTAGAGCCGAAGGTGTCGGTCTCGATGATGTCGGCGCCGGCCTGGAGATAGGCGCGATGGATGCCCAGCAACACGTCGGGGCGGGTGCGCACCAGGTTCTCATTGCAGCCTTCGAGGGCCGCTCCGCCGAAATCGGCCGCGGTGAGGCGGGCTTCCTGCAACATGGTCCCCATGGCGCCATCCATGCAGAGGACGCGCGTTTCGAGGGCGTCGATGAGGGCCTGGTGGCGCGGGGAAAGTGGAATCATGCGGCTGATTCGATTTTATCAGTCGCGTGGGAGGGGCCTGGAGACGGGAACGGAATTGGGTTCGTTTTGTTTCGGGCGGCGGATTGGGGGTCGGGGGTTTTGCGGAGGTTGGTCAGGGTGCGGAGGGCGCCGAAGTACTCGGCATTGAGCATGTTTTCGTAGCGGGTGAGGCGGGCGAAGGCGTCCATGCCGCTGTTCTTCTGGAAGAGAACGCCGAGGAGGCGGGTGACTTCCTCGTCTTCCGAGAGGTCGCGCCGGCGCTTGGGCGGGACGGGTTCGGACCAGCTGTTGCGGGGGTGTTCCTCTTCGTGTTTGACCTCGTCGATGCCGGCCATGAGGAAGCCGGTTTCCATGCGGGCGGTGCGCAGGAGGCGCCACTGGGCGGAGGCCATCTGCTGAACCAGAAAAGCCTCGAGGGGGCCTTGCGGACGGAACTCGGCCTTGAGAGAGGCGAGGAGGTCGAGGTAGGCCCGGTGGTCCTCCTGTGGAAGGACGGCGTTGCGGGCGGTGAGGCCGTGACGGACGGCGTTGAGGCTGGATCGAGCCTTGCCGAGAGCGGTGGTGGGGCCGGTGCTGCCGCGGGCGTTTTTGCGATTCGCTTTGATCTGACGGTCGGATGCCATGGAGTCTCCTTGTCGGCTCCAGGAGAGCACGAGCTGGGAGGAGAGGCCGTGGGCGGTTTTGGGGAAGTGGCTGGGAGGATGGGAGAAAGATTCCCGCAAAAGCTGTGATTCAGCCTTTCACGTAGGCGAGCTTGGCGGCGACCTTTCCTTCGCGTATGGTGAAGATGTCCACGCCACGCAGATGCCAGGCTTGTCCGTTGCGGATCTTGCGATACACCCAGCGGACGGCGGCGCGGTCACCGCTGACGATGATTTCCTCGGCCTCGAATCGCGCATCGGGATTGCGGAGGAACCACTCGCGCCAGAAGGCCATCACCACGGCCTTGCCCTCGATCCGGCGGCCGTCCGGAGCGGGCGACGTGTCCTCGAAGACGGTGTCTTCGGTCAGCAATAGCGCCAGGGCGTCCGGATCGCGGCGATTGAATGCTTCGTTGAAGCGATCCACCACTCTGCGGGTTGTGGGCGGCGCATCGGCGGTCAGCGGATTCTGTTCGATGCTCATATTCATCCCGTGTGCCCGCGACACAAGCGAGCGACGGCAAGCAGTTGGCTTATCGGCAACTGTTGGGCATCGGGTCCCCCCGGAGCGAATTTTAGCAAGTCTCCGCCTGGGCCGTCACAAATTGTTTACATCTTTGATGCCCGCCGAGCAGAACATTTCCGGAATCGCTTCGTCTTCCTAGGGGACGCCATCCGGCGCGAGTCCGGATGAGCAGGAGGAAAAATGAAGACAAGAATCTTGAGTCTGGCGCTGCTGGCGCTTTCGGCGGCGGCCGCGAAGGACTTTACGGTTTCGCTGAATCAGCCGGCGACGGTGGCGGGCAAGAGCCTGGCGGCGGGCGAGTACAAACTCGCGGTACACGACGGTATGGCCACCATCTGGGATTGGAAGAACAAGGTGGAGATCCCTGTGAAGGTGGTGGAATCCGATCAAAAGTACAGCAGCACAACCGTGCGGTTGGACACTGCGAACGGGCACAACGTGGTCCAGGAAATCAAGCTTGCGGGCACGAAGACTCGCCTGGTCTTCGGGGAGACGGAAGCGCCGATGGCCGGCGGCGGGAGCACCAAGGCAAATCCGTAATCGCTGGGGCGATGGCTCTTGAGCCCTCCGCGTGAAGCGCGATGCCTCGGCGGAGGGCTCGCCTACGAATCAAACAGGCCGATCGATTCGCGCAAGAGCGAGACGATCCTCTGGCGATTCCCGTTGAAGGCGGTCCACACGGACAGGCACCAGGCGTCGATTGCTTTGTCGCGTTCGGGGCCGGCAGGCGCCGCGAGCACGTCGGCAACTGTCATGCTGCCGCGAGTGTCGGGCCAAAACACGGCTGGCCAGTTTCGTTTTCTGCGTGCGAGCTCCACGTGCACCCTTTGGACCTGGCGGCCGGTGAACTGTTTTTCAACGTGGAGATAGAGGCCGAGCAAACCGAAGACAACGCTCATCGGAGTGCTGGCGTCGTCCGCGTTTTGGACGGCGAAGGCATCCACCACGTGCTGAAGGATGAATCCGGGGCGGCCGAAGGTGTAGAGGTACACATCGTCGTAGGCGGCGCGGATGGGGTCCATCGGCTCAGACGTGCTGATCGACGAGGATCGGGTTTCCATCGGGGTCCACGGCGAGGAAGCTGGCCGGGCCGGTGGTGGTTTCGTCGGCCTCTTGCGCCAAGGGCACGCCTTGCGCCTTCAGCTGGCGCTGCAACTCGCGGACGTCGGTGAACGAGGAGAGGGGCTGGGCGTTGCTGTCCCAGCCGGGGTTGAAGGTGAGGATGTTCTTCTCGAACATGCCTTGAAAGAGGCCGATGGCGAGATCGCCGTTTTTCAGAATGAGCCAGTTCTGGGAGGCGTCGCCGGCGAAGGGCTTGAAGCCGAACTTTTGGTAGAAGGTTTTGGAAGCTTGGATGTCTTTGACGGCCAAGCTGATGGAGAATGCGCCTAGTTGCATGTGTCGGGGCCCCCTTTTATCCAGTTTACGTTGCCGGATGGAGTGATTGTGTCGATGAGCGCGGGCGCTCCAGAGCACGCTCGGCACGCTCAGGACGGTTCAAAATCCTGAAGAAGCAGGTTGTCGTGCCGTAGGCTATCGTGATCCAATTGCCGCTCGAACGGGATCCTTTGGCTTGCTACAAGGCGGGCTCGCAAACGGTCCGCATAAGCGTGGGCGAACTGTTCCCGCTCTCTAGAGAGACGGTTATGGAACATGTCCAGGAGCGCTGTACAGTCGCTCGATGCATTCGCGATGGCAGGGCGCTCAACCTTCTCAAGGAGATCGACCCAGTGCCCTACCTCATGCAGCAGCGTTCGATAGAGCTGAGTCGTTCGGCAGGCGTCGAGCGTCGGCTCAACGATGTGGTTCTTGTCATGGACATCAACCTTGTGCCCGTCAGACCTCAGACGTTCTAGTTCCGCAATACCGTCAATCGACAGTCTCTTGCCGAACTTAATCGGCTGAGTTGGGTTGACGGCCTCGATAATGATCGCCGGCCCACTGTAGAGCACTCTGCTGTGGCCATCCACAAAGTCGGCGGTGTAGGCCAATCTGCCCCACACGGAAGCTAACGTCTGCTGTTTCCGGTGAGGTTGCCGGAGCAGTATCGCGTCAATCCGGTCCCAATCTGAGGGCGGCAAATAGGACAGCATTCTGACAAGGTCATCAATCGTACAGGTGTGAACGCAATCCGCACGTGTGGGTTGAACAAAGAACTTCATCAGGCGCCCTGAGATGGTCCTGCCAACCTGTCGGGCCGTATCAACCCGCTCCCAAAAGAGGTGCTCTCCGTGAGCGACCTCGGGAACCGTCATCCGGTTATCCTGACCGTGGCCGCTCTTGGGGGTGCCAATATTCCGATTACGTCGAGTTGGATTGTGAGCGCGCATCCACCGCACAATCATTGCACGATGACCGACGTTGACCCAACTCGAGGCAAAAAGCCAAGTCGATGCGCGCCGGCGGTGGCGACGCGAAAACTCGAGGTCGGCAACTGACTAAGCCGAACATTGTCCCTGGTAGCACGAAGTCGGAGCACACAGGTACTTTTGTGAGAGCTATCTTATATGATGTTGCGCGATGCTCTGGCAGCCGTTCTTCCAAGTCGTGGGTTTCGCTGTCGGGACGACCTCGCTAGCGATCGGCCTGTACCGGTTGAGACGACCGCAGCCACACCCGAAAGCGGCCACTTTCTTCCTGCTAGTGTTCGGCCTCCTGCTCATTGGCGGCCTGGCGCTCTCGTGGGTATGGCAGCCTCGGCGGGTCGAGGTGCACCGGACAGAGTCAAAGCGCGGCGATTCCACAGCCGAACGGACGCCGATGTCGGAACAATCGGCAAGAGCTGCAGTGGAGGAGGCCGAGTCCCAACTCCGCGCTCTTCGCGCCCAACGCCAACTGAGGGAACTGGCAGACATAGAGGAAGACTTGCCGCTGTCGAAACTACCCGCCGGTGTTTACGGTTTTGCCTTT
>DATNLV010000312.1:0-4588 GCA_035602665.1 Bryobacteraceae bacterium
TTGGGCTTTACGAGGCGAGACGGCGGTTCCGGCGCTCCGGAAAGGTGTAGACGACGGGCATCCGCCATGGGAAGGATGCGGCTGGCCGTTGTCGTCCTGACCGCCGTCGTCCTTGTGTTCTGCTACGCGCCCACGCTTCGAGGGATGTTCGAACAGTGGTCGATCGACGAAGACATGTCGCATGGCTTCGTGGTGCCGGTGGTGGTCCTGTGGATCGTATGGAGAGAACGTGAGCGGTGGCGGGCCCTGCCGGCGGAACCGAGTTGGTGGGGGTTTGCGGCGCTGGCGGCAGGCGCGGCCATGCAATTCCTGGCGGTGCTCGGCCTGGGTCTGTTCGCCGGCTCGGTAGGCTTTCTGCTCTCGGTTGCCGGGGTGGTCCTTTCGCTCGGCGGCGTGGCGTGGCTGCGTGCCTGGGCTTTGCCTCTCTTGCTCACGCTCTTTATGTTGCCGAAACTGGCGCTCCTCTATACTCCGGCGACGCTGCCGCTGCAACTGCTTGCCAGCCGGATGGCCGCGGGCATCCTGACGGCCTTTGGGACCGGGGTGATCCGGGAGGGCAATATCCTGGATGTGGCCGGCCGCCGGGTTTCGGTGGTGGAAGCCTGCAACGGCATCCGGTATCTGCTTTCGCTCGGCTTCATGGCAGTGGTGTTTGCCTACCTGGCGGATACGAAACCCTGGATGCGAATCGCCCTGCTGGTCGCGGCCGTACCGATTGCGATCGTCGCGAACGCCTTCCGAGTTGCCGCCAGCGCCTGGTTGCCGTCGCTCACCGCCGGCACTCCCCATGCCATCTCCGGCGTGCTCCTCTTCGTGCTTTGCCTGGCGACGCTCGCGCTGGTGCGACGGCTGTTCAATAAGGTGTATGCGAGTTATCAGTCCTGAGTGGCGCGCTGCTCTCGTTCCGGTCTTTCTGGCCGCTCAAGCCCTGTTCATTCATGCCGCGGCCAGCCGCGAGCGTCCGCCGGCGCCGCCGCCTCTCTCGCGGTTTCCGGTCGAATTCGACCGGTGGAAAGTGCTCCGCGAGGACCCGGTTGGCGCGGATATCCAAAAGGCGATCGCCGCCGACGCCCTGTTGAGCCGGACTTACGTCGAGACTCCCGATGGCGCGCTTGCGAGTTTGTTCGTAGCTTGGTTCCAGACGCAGCGAGCAAGCGTCCAGCACTCGCCCAAAGTCTGCTTGCCGGCCTCGGGTTGGATGCCAGAGGTCAAGGATGAGGTTACCCTCGATACCGTAGCCGGCCCTATTACCGTGAACCGCTATCTGGTCGCCAATGGCACCGGGCGCGCCGTGGTTCTTTACTGGTTTCAGATGCCACGCCGGGTGATCGCCGACGACTGGGCGTTGGCGGCAAAGCTCTGGCTGGTGGCCGACGCCTGGCGGGACAAGCGCACGGATACGGCGCTGGTGCGCGTTATGGTGTGGTCGGCCGACGGAAGATACGAGGCGGCCACATCGGTGGCCACCGGGTTCGCGCGCGAACTGTATCCAAGGCTACGCGAATCCCTGCCGCGCTGAACCGGTCGCCCTTCCTCGAGACGCCAGATGGCATCTTGCGCCCCCGGCGTTTCGAGCCTAGAATCGAACCAGAGGAGGGCTGGTTGGATGGCAAACTCAGAGAAATACAAGAAGAACCTGGTGTCTGAGTTCCTGGTAGATGACGACGCGGGTGAACCCGTGCAGCTGCGCAGCGTTCACCTGACCGGCGCGCAGGGCAAGGCCGCGAAGGCGGTTCCCCGCCGCTCCCGGCTTCCCGTCGCCGCCACTCGCGCGCCCAAGCCGGACCCAGCGCTCGCCCGCGAGGCCGCTCCTCTCAAACTCGAGGACAAGACCTCGCAAGCCCATTCCCCGGAGCATCTCAGGAAGCTCCAGCGGCTGCCCAAGCTGCGCGCGCCTTACACGAATCCCGGCCGCCACGTCGGCTGACGGTTACCCGCAACTGCACGCCTCAGCTCCGCTGCAGCGCAATGCCGCATACTTTTTGCCGTCGGGCGGACCCCCTGGTCCGCGGCCGACGCCCCCGTCGGCCTGGTCGTCGAACCGATCAGCTTGATTCATCAGCGAGAAAGCGGGTCCGGGGGGACCCGAGCGGACCAGGGGGTCCGCCCCACAAAAGTATGCGGCATTGCGCTTGAAGCGTGCGCCACATCGAGTCAGTTCCCGTTAGCCGTAATCCCGTGGATGAAGTCCACCTCCGCCTGGCGGTAGGGCTTCCCGTCCGAGTAGAAAATGTCGTGGAACCAGACCTCCGGCGGATGCTCCACATACGGGTGCTGCCAGGAATCCCACGGCAGGTAGGTCTGGGTCTTCCCTTGAACGAAGCCCCAGTTGATGGCGCCCACCTTGTCCTTCTTTGCCACCGGCAGAATGCTCTGGAACGTGCTGCCGCGCGGGCGCGCCATGTACTCGGTGCAAAGGATCGGCCGGCCATACGGCTCGAGCGACTTCACCCGGCGCTCGAACTCTTCCGCCGGCTCGTAGCTGTGGAAGGAGATGACGTCCGAGTTCTCAATCTGGATCTTCGCCATCGGACTTCGTTTCTCGGCCGGGTACCATTCGCCCTGCCAGACGCCGCTGGTGAGCGGCTGCGAGGGATGGACGGACCGCGCCCACGCGAACACCCGCGGCAGCAGCGCCAGCACGCGCTCCACCTTGTCCGCCGGATCGGTGTAGCTGCCCGCGTTGGTGTTGTCGGGCTCGTTCCACAGGTCCCAACCGAGAATGCGCTTGTCATTCGCGAAGGCGCCCACCACGCCTTTGACCCAGGCCTCGAGGCGCGGAACCTGGGCCGGGTCATCCAGCGCGCGCGCCCCCGGACTCTGCACCCATCCGGAATTGTGCACGCCCGGCGTCGGTGCGTGCTGCTTGCCCAGCCGCGGGTCGGGGTCCCAGCAGGAATCGAACAGCACCAGCAGCGGGCGGATGTGGTGCTTCTCCGCGATCGCCAGAAACGTGTCCAGGCGCCGGCGGAAACCCTCCGCGTCCTGCTGCCACAGCAGATCGTGCAGGAACACGCGCATGGTATTCATGCCGATGCTCTCGGCCCAACCGAGCTCGGCGTCGATCTGGCGCGGATCGAACGAATCGGCCTGCCACATCTCCAGTTGGTTGATCGCGCCGGCGGGGATGTAGTTGCTCCCCACCAGCCAGGGCTCGGCGCGGTACCACGCGGCGGCCTTTTCGGTTGGCCAGGGGCCGGGCGCGGCGCCTGCCGCTAGCCCCGCCACCAGCGCTACCAGAATCCCGAAAGCTGCTGTTCTGCGCATGTTGTGATCGTACAGCAGGCGTCGGGAAGGGGACAAACGCGCACCGGTACGGCGTAAAGGAATGTAAGGCTTGCGGGCGAGCGCAACCGGCCGAGCGCCGCCGCCGTCGAAGCGATAGGATCGTTGTTAGCCGACCTTATGGAACTTTTTCAGTGTTTGCATTCCCTGCAGCGGGCCGCGTTGGGCGGCCTGCTGGTGGCAGCCTCGGCTCTGGCTGCCGGCCCGCCTTCCCGTCTCCAGGCGGAGATTCAGAACCGGGAGACCTTTCGCCTCACCGGCAATGTCCACAAACAGATCGCATCGGCCGAGGACCAGGGCGAGGTGGCGGAGTCCCTCGCTTTGCCGCGCATCACGATGCATTTCAAGATGACGGCCGCCCAGCAGGCGGACCTGGACCGCTTGCTTGAGTCGCAGCAGGACCCTTCCAGCCCTCAATTTCACCAGTGGCTCACCCCCGAGGAGTACGCCGACCGCTTCGGCCTTAGCGCGGCCGATCTCAGCCGCATCACGGGCTGGCTCGAGCGCATGGGATTCTCGAACGTGCAAGGCGCCCGAAGCCGCACCTTCGTGACCATGTCCGGGGTGGCGGCGGTGGTGCGCTACGCCTTCCAGACGCCCATACACCACTATGTGGTCAACGGGATCAAGCACTACGCCAACGCCACCGACCCGGCGCTTCCGGTCGAGCTCGAAGGCATGGTCGCCGGGATCCGCGGGCTAAGCGATTTCCGCCCGCGGCCGCACGCCCGGCCCAAGCCCCGGTACACGTCCCCGGGAGGGAATCAGTTCATCGCGCCGGGGGATTTCGCGACTATTTACAACGTCCAGGCGCTCTATAACGGCGGCACCAATGGAGCCGGGGAGTCGATCGTGGTGGTCGGCCAGACCGGCCAGACCGGCCAGTTGGACTTCTCGACAACCCCGCCGAGCCCAGCCTGGGTCCAGGTGTCCGACATGGAAGCCTTCGAAACCGCCTCCGGCCTGCCCATAAAGGACCCGACAATCATTTCGAACGGGTTTAACCCGCAAGCCAGTTCGGGCGACGAGCAGGAGTCGGCCCTGGACCTGGAATGGGCGGGCGCGGTGGCCCGTGGCGCAACCATCATTTACGTGAACTCGTCGGACGCTTTCAGCTCGGTGCAATACGCGATCGACAATAACGTGGGGCCGATCCTTTCCGTCACCTACGGCCTGTGCGAGGACGCGAGCAAGGGTGGCCTTCCGCTCTCGCAGGTCAATAGCATGAACGCCCTTTTCCAACAGGCGAATGCGCAGGGAATCACGGTGGTGGCGGCGGCGGGAGACCTTGGCGCCGCCGATT
>DATNLV010000032.1:0-8304 GCA_035602665.1 Bryobacteraceae bacterium
CCGAGACCGCCAACGCGAATACCAGCGACAGCGGGTCGAGGGTCACGTTCTCTATGCGGGGCAGATTCGCCGGCGCGATCGCGACCAGCGCGCTGAGCGCCGCGTACGCCAGACCCACTCCGAAAACACCACCCGCGAGGCCCAGAACAACACTCTCGATCAGGATCTCGCCGGCCAGGCGGCCCGATCCGGCCCCCAGCGCGGCGCGAATCGCCAGTTCGTGCTGGCGCCCTTCCGCCCTGACCAGAAGCAGGTTGGCCACGTTCGCGCAGGCGATCAGCAGCACCAGGCCGATGCTGCCCATTAACACCCATAGCACCTTTCCCAGGTCGCCGACCACCTCCTGCTTCAGGGGGCGGACGTCGGGGAAGACGCGCACGTCCTCGAACAACTTCACGCTGAAACCGGGAGGCGGTGGGAACTGGGTGTTCACGATCGGGATCATGCGTGCCAGGTCGGCGTTGGCTTGCTCGAGCCCGACACCGGGTCGGAGCCGGGCGATGCCCTGGAAGCTGAAGTTTCCGAGGAAGGTCTTGCCGCGATCGAAACGAAACGGAAGCAGCAGAGCGGCCTTCGCATCGAGGAACCGGAATGTCCGGGGCATGACGCCCACGATCTCCCTGGCCACGCCGTCCACCAGAATCCGGCGCCCGATCGCCGCCGCGCTGCCACCGAACCGGCGCTGCCAATAGCCGTACGTCAGGATGGTCGTCTCCGGGCTGCCGGGGCTGTCGTCCTTGGCGGTGAACCACCGCCCCAGCGCCGGCCGGATGCCGAGGGCATCTAGCGTTCCCGCGGTAACGGAGAGGTTCAGCACCTGCTCGGGTTCCGCCAGGCCGGTGACGCTCACGGTTCCACCACCCCAGATACCGAAATTCTGGAAGGTGTGGTTGTCGTCGCGGAACGTGAAGTAGTCGGAGGGCGACAGCGGCATGTCTTTCATGTTGATGCTGGGCGCGGATTGCCGTACGCTCACCAGGCCGGCGGGCTCCGGGTAGGGCAGGGGCTTAAGCAGAATGCCATTGACGACGCTGAAGATCGCGGTGTTTGCGCCCACTCCGATCCCGATTGTGATGACGGTCACCGCCGTGAACATCGGCGCGCGCATCAGCCGCCGCGCCACGTGCCTGAGCTGTCTTCCGAAGGACCCCATGCCGCACCTTCCCCTCTTCTACTGAGTAGTAATACGTGGGCGGGGCGGTCCGCGTTCGCAGTTTCTGTGGGGCGGGTCCGCTCCCTGACGGTCGCGGTTCGGTGCTGAGGGGGGACGGAACGGGGACGGAACGGGACTGCCTAGCGCGCGGTTCTGGCCACAAACAGCAGCTGGTAGCCAAATAGCGTTGGGAAGACTCTCGCGGCCGCCGCGAGCACGGAGTTCAGCAGCATCATCACGCGGTTTGTCGGAGGCGCGGTGAGGGTGATTTCCACGGGCACCACCGTGGCGTGCTCTCGAATCACCTCGAAGCCGTTTGCCGCCAGCAGCCGGCGGGCGGCTCTGCGCGTGTAGAAGCGCACGTGCGTGCGGTCCAGAATTCCCCGATCCGTGTACTCGAATCTGCCCACGAGCAGACTGAGCCGGATCCATAGGTTGGCGATGTTCGGCACCGAGATAATGGCGACTCCGCCGGGCGCGAGCAGCGCGCGGCAGGCGCCGAGGACCGGCTCTGGATGGGGCAAGTGCTCCAGCACGTCCAGCAGCAGAATCCGGTCGGGATGCGCCGAGCTAAGGGGCTCCTGCGCGATGTCCAGACCCTTGGCGAGATCGCAGCAGTAGTAGGCCTTCATCGAATCCACGCACTGCGGCTTCTCGAGAATATCGACGCCGACGACCTCGTTCCCCGCCGCCACCAGTTCGCTGCTCAGGAAACCCTCCCCGCATCCGATGTCGAGGATGGTGTGGCCGCGGCCCACCAGGCGCAGGAGGTAATCGTGGCTGGAGTGGCGGCTCCGCTTGAGCGGATAGTGGCGCCAGTACTCCTGAAATTCCGGAAACCGCGTGTTCCCGTACACGGTCCGCCGGTAGCGCCACACGGCCATGGTCACATCCCAGGCGTAGCGCATGCCGTTGACGTAACAAATCTCGTTACCGTAGTAAGTCGGAATGGGAACTTCCTTGATGCGGAAGCCCTGGTGCTGGAGCTTGATGATGATTTCCGTATCGAAGTGGAAATCCGCCGTCATCTGCGAGAGGTCGATCTGGCGGAGGCAGTCGAGGCGATAGGCGCGATAGCCGCTGTGGAACTCCGTGAGATGCATTCCCAGCGCCCAGTTCTCCATGACGGTGAGAACGCGGTTGCCGAGGTACTTGTAAAGCGGCATGCCGCCCTTCAATGGGCCGCCGTGGGCCTTCATCATGCGGGAGCCGAAGACGGCATCCGCCTCGCCGGAAACGAGAGGCCCGTAGATCTGCGGTAGCACCTCAGGAGCGTACTGCCCGTCTCCGTGCAGCAGGACCACGATGTCGAAGCCGCGCTCGATGAAGTACTGGTAGCCTTCGCGCTGGTTGCCGCCGTAACCGAGGTTCTTGTGATTGCCGATGATGGTGAGCTTGTCGAGTTGGGCGGTGGCCTTGTAGCCCACGGCCAGCTCATAGGTGTGGTCGGAACTGGCGTCGTCGAAGACCACCACTTCCGACACCCGGTCCCAAGCTTCGTCGGGAATGCGTTTCAGGACGCTGACCAGAGTGGTGACGGCATTATAGGCGACGATGAGGATTCCGATTTTCACTGGGCGAGAAATCAGGATAGCGTAGCCCGCGCCTTGCGGGCAACGTGCGCGATGATTCTAAGACGAAATGGTGGAGGCGCCGGGAGTTGAACCCGGGTCCGAGAAAGCCTGGCGCAAGAGCCTACGTGCGTATCCGATTCGTTAGATTCGGCAGCCGCAGTCGGAACCGGCAAGCGCGACGACCGCCTAGCCCGATTGAATTCGGCTTGGGGCTACGGACAGAAGCCTTTCACCTATCCCGCGAATGACGCTCCATGACCGGCTGCGGGAGCACCGGCCGAAGCGCGTCGCCTAATTAATTAGGCGGCGAATGCAAACTGCGTGTTGTTGGCAGTTTTAGTTTTCCGATCGTTTTACGGGAGCTCGGAACCCGGCACGCCTCTACACACCAAAATCAATCCCGTCGAATCCGTTGCGCCCCCTTTCCAACCTATTATAGCGCGGACGGTTCATTGAATCGGACTTCGGCCTCCCCTGGGGGGGTGGGACATGTAGCGGTACGCCTGGCCGAGCCGCGACCGCAAGGGAGCGGTGTCTGAAGTATTTTGTTACGTTCGCCTGACTTCGATCATACGCCGACGGTCGCGCTGCTGTGCTATAGCATCTAGTGTGTCCCACTCCCGCCGCGGTTTCCTTCGACAGGCCCTGGGCGCGGGCTGGCTTGGCGCCTCGCTGATGGAACGCGCTGTGCTTCGGGCGGCGCAGGCCCGCGCGCAGGCTCCCACCGCGCGCGACGATCTCTTCGACATCACGAAGGTCGCCGACGGAGTCTATGCCGCCATCGCCCGGCCTGCGCCTGTGATCAACTGCAATGCGGCCATTTTCGAGAACGCCAACGACCTGCTCATCGTCGACACACACTCGAAGCCTTCCGCAGCGGCGGCCCTGGTGGCGCAGTTCCGGGGCATCACGAGCAAGCCGGTCCGCTATGTGGTGAACACGCATTTTCATTTCGATCACGTCTGGGGATCGCCGGAGTATCGCAAGATCGCACCGCAATCCGACCTGATCTCGAGCACCGTCACACGGGGGCTGATCGCCGAATCCGCCGGGGACCGCTTCAAGGGGGCGCTCGAGGCGTTCCGCAAGAGCGCCGACGACGCCGAGCGGCAGGCCGCGGGCGCCAAAACGCCGCGCGAGCGGGAGCACTACCGCAGGACCGTGGCCGACACGCGCGCCTTTCTGGCCGAGATGCAGAACTACGCGTTCGAGCTGCCCAACGTCACCTTCGACCGCAACCTCGTCATCCACGATAAAGCCCATGAGTTGCACCTCGCCTTTCGCGGGCGCGGCCACACCGCCGGCGACATCGTGGTTTTCTGTCCCGATAAGAAGGTGATGGCGAGCGGCGACCTGCTGCACGGTTTCATGCCGAACATCGGAGATGGCTACCCCCGCGAGTGGCCGCGGACGCTGCGCACGCTGGCGGAGTTTCCCTTCGAGTACGTGGTTGGCGGGCACGGCGATGTACAGCACACGCGCGAGCGCATGATGCAGGAGGCGGCTTTTATCGAGGAGCTGGCCGAGGCCGTCGCTCAAGCGAAGCAGCAAGGCCGCACGATCGAGCAGCTTCAGGCGGCCATCACGCCGGCGACTCTGAAGTCCCTCGCCAGCGGCGGATGGGGTCAGTACATCGCCGAGCAGACGGTTCAGTTCGACTGGGACGCCGCGTTCAGCACGCCCGCGGAGGCGCTTGCCGGCGGACTCAGGGGTTCGATCGCCGCGACGTTCAAAGCGCTGGAGAGGGTGTGATGCCGGCCCAGCAAGCTCCAGCGCAGGAGACGACCGACAAGGAACAGCTCACGCCGCTCTACAACGTCGTGCTGCTCGACGACGACGCGCACACATACGAGTACGTCATCGAGATGCTCATGCTGCTGTTCCTGATGTCCGAGTTCGAGGCTTATCGCCACGCGGAGGAAGTAGACCGCACCGGGCGAACCATCGTGATCACCTGCGAGCTTGCTCAGGCTGAATTCGCGCGCGACCAGATCCGCGGCTACAGTCCGGACCCGATGGCGGCGATTGTGGAGCCGGCGGGGGGATAAGAGCGGGACTGAAGTCCCACGCGGGCTGAAGCCGGCTGAAGCCCGCCCCCCGTCAGCAGATCCTGGGTAGCTGCTCGCCACTGAGCATGTCGACGACGCGCCGGCCGCCGATGCGGCTCTCTAGCACCACCAGGCCCGGGTCTTCGGCGGTCACGCAGCCCGCGACCGTTGCGCCTCGGGTTACGGGAAGAGCCTGCAGAATGTCGACCGCGCGCTCCGCCTCGCTGGCCGGCACGAAGGCCACGAAGCGCCCTTCGTTGGCCACGTAGAGCGGATCGAGACCCAGAAGTTCGCAGGCGCCGCGCACCGCCTCCCGCACGGGGATGCCGAGCTCCTCAATGGCGATGCCGATGCCGCGCGCCGTGGCAATTTCGTTGAGCGCGGAGGCCAGGCCGCCGCGCGTGAGGTCGCGCAGGCAGTGCACCTCGATGCCGGCCGCAAAGAGCGCCTCGACCGGCTCCCACAGCGGCGCGGTGTCGCTCTCGATTTCGGTTTCGAACGCCAGTCCTTCACGCACCGAGAGCACCGCGACGCCGTGCGCGCCGAGATCGCCGCTGACGATCACCGCGTCGCCCGGCTCGACCGCTTGCGGTGAGATCGCCCGTCCGTCCTCGATCAGGCCGACGCCGGCCGTGGTGACGAACATCTTGTCGGCGCTGCCACGGTCCACCACCTTGGTGTCGCCGGTAACTAGCGCGACTCCGGCGGCGTCGGCGGCCTTCTTCATCGAAGCCACCACCGTGCGGAGCGTTTCCATTTCGAGGCCCTCTTCGAGGATGAAGGCCGCGCTCAGATACAGGGGGCGGGCTCCGCACATGGCCAGGTCGTTCACCGTGCCGTTCACCGCCAGATCGCCGATGTTGCCGCCGGGAAAGATCAGCGGGCGCACGACGTACCCATCGGTGGTGAACGCGAGACGCGCGCCGCCGACGGTGACCGCCGCTCCGTCGTGGCGGGCATCGAGAGCCGGGTTCGAGAACGCTGGAACGAAGACGTTTTCGATGAGCTGGTTTGTGAGTTTGCCGCCGCCGCCGTGCGCCAGCAGAATGCGATCGCCGGCCGGGAGCGGGACCGGACAGGTGAGTTTAAACTCGTCCATGGCGGTGCCTTCCGTACAAATAGTACGCGGCGCAGGCGCCCTCGGAGGAGACCATGGGCGCGCCGAGCGGCCGCTCGGGCGTGCACTGGGTCGCGAAGGCCGGGCATTCGTAAGGCTTCTTCAGGCCCTGGAGGACGAGGCCGCTAATGCACTCGCTGGGCTCCGCGACTCCGGCGGCCGTCAGGGCGAAGCGCTCCTCGGCATCGAAACGACGGTAGGCTTCGCGCAATCGCAGGCCGCTTCCGGGAATCTCGCCGATGCCGCGCCACTGGCGGTTGGCGGCTTCGAAAACTTCCGCCACCACTTTCTGCGCGGCGCGGTTTCCTTCGCGCGTCACCGCGCGGCTGTACTGATTCTCGACTTCGGCGCGCCCGCTTTCGAGCTGTGCCACCGCCATCCTGGTGCCTTCGAGCAGGTCGAGCGGCTCGAAGCCGGTGACCACGATGGGCACGTGGTAGCGCTGCGCGATGGGCTCGTACTGCTCGAATCCCACCACGGTGCAGACGTGGCCCGGCGCGAGAAAGGCCTGCACGCGGCAGGCGGGCGAGCTTAGGATCGCTTCGATGGCCGGCGGCACCAGGACGTGCGCGACCAGGATCGAAAAATTCTCGAGGCCCTCGCGCGCGGCCTGCCACACGGCCATTGCGTTGCCGGGAGCGGTGGTCTCGAAGCCCACGGCGAAGAACACCACCTGCTTGGCCGGCTGCTCGCGCGCCACCTTCACGGCATCCGTCGGCGAGTAGACAATGCGCACGTCGGCGCCCTCGGCCTTGGCGTCGAACAGGCTCTTGGTCGAGCCCGGTACGCGCAGCATGTCGCCGAAGGAGCACAAAATCGCGCCGGGGCGCAGGGCGATGGCCACGGCTTTGTCGATGAGCTCGAGCGGCGTCACGCACACGGGGCAGCCAGGCCCGTGCACCAGCGTGACCTCGGGCGGCAGCAGGTCTTCGAGGCCGCTTTTGAGAATGGTGTGGGTCTGGCCGCCGCAGACCTCCATGATGGTCCAGGGGCGGGTCACGGTGCGGCGGATCTCCTGGGCTACCTGGTCGACGGCTTTGCGGTCGCGATACTCGTCGACGAACTTCATGGTGTGTCGCCCGCAGCCTCTTCGAGCTGGGCCATCAGCTCGAGGTGCTCGAAGATCTTCCGCGCCTCGCCCTCGTCGACTGTGTTGAGCGCGAAACCGGCGTGCACCAGAACGTAGTCGCCGATGACAGCGTCGGGCGTGAAGGCCAGCGAGATTTCCTTCTTGACGCCGGCGAAATCGATCTTGCCCCGGCGCAGGGCGGGCTCAGCGTCCTCGGTGATTTCGGTGATCCTTCCCGGAATGGCTAGACACATAAGAAAAACCTCGCTATCAGCTTTCAGCTTTCAGCTGTCAGCTAAACCGCTCCCTTGCGGTCGCGGCTCGGTACTGCCGCCCTGCGGCTCGGTAGACGAACTCAGCACTGCCTGGCCCAATGCGATTCCTCCGTCGTTCGCGGGCACTCTTTGGTGCGTGTACACCGCGAAGCCACGACTCTCCAGCAACGCGACCGCTCGCTCCACCAGGTATCCGTTCTGGAAGACGCCGCCCGAGAGCGCCACCTGGCGGACTCCGCTTCGCTCCGCCGCGGAGGCGATCCACTCTGCTAAGGCATTGTGGAAGCGCGCGGCGATCTTGGCCCGGGCCTCGCCCCTCTCGACGTCGCGCCTCACCGCTTCGACCAGCGGCGCCCAGTCCGCCACGCCATCGCGCTGCGGCAGCGGGTACGCTTCCTCTATGGTCGCACCATCGATGGCACGTTCGAGGAGCATGGCGGCCTGGCCCTCGAAGCGGCTCTCGCGCGCGACGCCGGCCATGGATGCCACCGCGTCGAACAGGCGGCCGACGCTCGAGGTGAGAGGGGCGTTGATTCCGCGCTCGATCATGCGACGCAACAGCGGGTCGTCGACGGCTTGCGGTCCGAAGGTCTCGTAGAGCAGGCTGGCCTCGGAACGCCATCCTTCTTTGATCGCGGCTTCGCCGCCCGGGAGGCGGAACGGCCGGAGGTGGCCGATGCGCTCGAAGCGGTTATCCTCGGCCAGGAAAATCTCTCCGCCCCAGACGGTGCCATCGAGGCCGTAGCCCGTGCCGTCCCACGCCACGCCCACGTACGGGCCGCGAATCGCGTTCTCGGCGGCGCAGGCGGCGGCGTGCGCGTGGTGGTGCTGTATGCGGACCACCGGCAGGCCGGAGGCGAGAGCCCAGCGCGTGGAGGCGTAGTCGGGATGCAGGTCGCAGGCCACCAGTTCCGGCTTGAAACGGTAGAGGCGGCAGAGATCGTCGATGGCGTTCTCGAAGGCGCGGCGGGCTTCCGGGGTGTCGAGGTCGCCCACGTGCTGGCTGAGAAAGACCTGGCGGCCTACGGCGATCGCAATCGTGTTCTTCAGGTGGCCGCCCACGGCGAG
>DATNLV010000358.1:0-7884 GCA_035602665.1 Bryobacteraceae bacterium
GTATCTTCCCCAGGAGCGCGACTCCCTGGAGAATCAATTCGACTTTACCGAGAGGAGGAAACGCCGGAGCGTTCGGTCATATTCTTACGTGGCTCAACAACCCCCGTTTCGGTCACCTAGATAAATGGCTTGACAGGAAAGCTGAGCGCTGACAGCTGACAGCTACCGCCCCCCCTCCACGGCATCGATGATGGACTTCAGATTTCGCAGGTGCTTCGCAAACGCAGCCCGGCCACCAGGAAGCAATCGGTACGTGCTTCTTGGCCGCTTGCCCACGAATTCCCTCTTTACTGCGATGTAGCCTTCATCCGCGAGCTTCTGCAGGTTGGAGCCCAGGGCTCCGTCGGGCACGTTCAGGCGCTTCTTGAGCGCTGTAAAGTCGAGACTCCCATCCAGTTGCAGCAGTGTGAGGATGCCCAATCTTACCGGCCCGTGGACCACCGTATCCAGGCTGTTGAAGTCAACCTCAGAGCCCATCCGGCGCCCCCCGTCGCAACTGGATCCCGATTACGCCGGCGGACGCAAGGCCTCCGGCAGCCAGCATGAAACCGATCAGGCTCACCGGTGACAGAGTGGTGGAGGGCATCGCCAGAGCTCCCACCATCAGCGCCAGGCACCAGGGAGCGAGTCCCGGATGCCGGGGCCGGCCGATCACTCCGCCCAGCATCAGCATCCCAACGAAGAACACCGTCGTTGCCAGGACCAGCATCGGAGGAATCCCCATCCGCTGTGCCCACAGAGCGTAGCCCACGAACGGCACCGCCAACGCCAGGACCGAGCCGGCCGCCGCAAAATCTTGGCGAACTTGCGGCGAACCGCCGCTCTGCTTGCGATGGCGGACCCGCAGCCCGATCAGATAGCCCACCGGCAACAACACCGCCACGAGTCCACACATCTGCCAGAGACCGTGAGCCAGCATCGCCCAGCCGGCGGTAACGAACCCCGCGGCCGCAATGACCAGGTTCCCCAGCAAGTCGTGTCGCACGGGCCCCTCGCTGATTCCGGCGACGGTTCGGATTGTGTCCAGGTCTGCTTTCACTTGCTTCAAATCGTATTCGGACATCTATATACTCCTGATTTAAGAGTACTCCTCAATGCCGAGTATAGTCAAGCGATAAATCCAACTCACCAGAACACGGGCCCGAACCTTCCGCGACTGGGCCGCCGATCACGCCGCCGGCTTCCGCGCCTGATCTCGAAACCGGACCGGCGGCACACATGGTCCGAGACGGCGGATGGGGTTGCGCGTCCTTCCGACGCTTAGGTCCGATTCAACCAGCGGCGTCTCTCAACAACCTTCTCATGGCCCGCGCCCCTGGCCCTGAGAGCCTTGGTCGACCCGGGGACGTTCGTTGAGTCTCCCTCTCACTCCTGACCTGCCGCCACAGCCGGGCCGGGACAGAGCCGGTGTATGCTTGTGGTAGCCAGGACGCCATGGTGCAAACCAGCACCCGGCACTCGCCGATTCGGCTGCAAGCTCCATTAGGAGATCGACCATGAAAAGGCTTCGCGCATTATCGCTCGGGCTTTGGTTGGGGTTAACGCTGATGCCCGCATTGTCCCTCGCGGCGGACCCGCCTATCGTCGGAGCCTGGGAAGGAACTCTCGATCCAGGCGCCCAGCCCAAGAAACGAATCCTGGTGCACATCTCCGCCGATACGGACGGAAATCTGAGCGGTACGATCGACTACCCCGACCAATCCATCTCAGGTGTCGGGATCACCGCCATAACCTATCAGGAACCTACCTTGCACTTCGAAAGCAGCAGCATGCACGCTTCTTACGACGGCACCATGAATAAGGACAATTCGAAGATCACGGGCACTTGGAAGGATGGCGGCGCGCCGCTGAGTCTCATCCTCAATAGGACGCCTTAGCGTCCGGGAGTTCCCCGCCCCCACCAGTTCAGCGCCACCGTCAGCGACGACGTGTCCGACAAGTTCGGCGTAATGATCAGGAACCGGTTGCCGTCCGGCGCCAGGTCCCAACTCAGCGGCCCGGTGCGAATTCCCGTGTCCACGATTTCCGTCTGGAACAAAGGACGCGGAGTGCCGGACTGGAACACCGGCCCCGTCGTCACCTCCACCGACATCATCTTCGAATCCGGCGAAATGTAAAACAGCTCCCTGCCGTTCGGCCGCCAGCGCGGCTGCACACCTCCGCCTCGGGACACCATCCATTTGCCGCCGCTCGCCGACGGCGGAAACGGAATCGCGTAGATCTCGCTCTGGCCGGACTCGTTCGAGGTGTACGCGAGCCAATGTCCATCGGGTGAGAACTGCCCCTGGTCCTCGGTCGCCGGAGTCGCCACCACCACAAACGGCTTCCGGTCGCCCTCCACCGGGACCGCGAGCAGGTCCGCTCCGGTTTCAGGATTGATCTGCGCATACACGATGAAGCGTCCATCCGGCGACCAGCTCTTCGGGACCGCCAGGCTCTTCGACCGGACCAGCAACTCTTCGCCGCCCGCTCCGTTGGCGGGCTTCCGATAGATGCCGGTCCCGACGCTGCCATACGCGATCGTGCGGCCATCGGGCGACCAGATGGGATTGAAGTTGCTGTGCGGCCCGAACGTCAGCTGCGTGGCCACACCTCGCGCGAATTCCAGCACCCAGGTCTGCTGGCCGCGGTCGCCCAGCAGCCGCGTTCCATCCGGGGAGATCATCGCCACCCCGCCCGCATCGGGAATCGCTCCGAGATTCTTGCCTTGCCGGTCCCGCCACACGTACTGCCAGCCGCCGCGCTCGCCGGACACATACGCGAGGACTCCCTGGTCGGATGCCGCGGCCAGCCGGTACGTGTCCCCTCTCGCCGCAATTCTCTGTGCGATGGGGATTGCGTCGCCTGCCGCCTCGAGGCGCTTCATATCGAATGGCAGGGCCATCAGCGTGCCCCCGCGCGTGAAAATCACCGTCCCCAGGCGGCCTCCCGGCTGCGGCCCCACCAGCTCGGCATTCGAAGCATCGGGCAGGATCTGCCGCGACTCCGGTCCCTCCATCGAGCCCAGCCACACACCGCCGGCCACACGCGCGCTCGCCTGCCGGGTGGCCAGGTAATGCTGTCCATCGGGCAGGAAGAAGGGATAGACCTCGGTGATGGCCAGGTGTTTGGGAAGGTCCGAGACCGCCCCGCCCGCCGCCGAGACTCTCTGCAATCTCGCCAGGCCCCCAAACAAAATGTCGCCATTACGATTCCACGTGCCGCCCAGCGCCCCCAGCGCGTCGCACAGCGTTTGGACCGGCCCTCCCGCGCGGCCGATCTTCTTGAGCCTGGCATCGGCGAAAAAGGCGATCGAGCTGCCATCGGGAGACCAGAACGGATCCTCGGCCCCGTCCGTTCCCTCTAGCGCGGTCGGCTCGAGCGAATCCAGAGCCCGGATCCAGATTTGCTGCCGTCCATCCTTCACCAGAGCCACGGCGATGGCACGGCCGTCCGGAGAAACCGCCAGCGACAGCGGGCGCGACTTTTCGGGAAGCAGGACCGTCAGCCGCGCCGCGTCCTGCGTTGGAGCCGCTTCGCGAAAGTGCACGTACGCGAGCGCCGCGGCGAGCACCGAGACCAGGCCCAGAGCCGCCCACAGCAGGGCGCTCCGCGAGCGCGAAGCGGCGGGGACGGTCCCGGCCGCGCTCGACTCCAACTCCCACTTCAGGTCCCGCGCCGATTGCCACCGCTCGTCCGGATCCGTTTCGATGCACCGAGCCACCACACGCGCCAGAGCCGGCGGCGCCACCGGCAACATTTTCTCCAGCATCAATCCCAAAGCATAAATGTCCGTCCGCTGGTCCGCAGATTTCCCATCCAATTGCTCGGGGGCCATGTAGGCGGGCGTGCCCATCATGGCGACGTCCGCCGTGAGCTCCCCGTCCGCCACGGACTTGGCCAGTCCGAAATCCAGCACCTTCACGCCGGACTTGGTGAGCATGACGTTGGCGGGCTTCAGATCCCGGTGGATGATGCCCTTGGCGTGGGCCGCCGCCAGGGCTTCCGCGATTTGCGCGCCGAATCGTATGGCCTCGCCGGGTGACAGCCTGCCGCGCTTCAACCGGGCCGCGAGCGTCTCGCCCTCGATCAGTTCCATGACCAGGTAGTTCGGGCCAACGTCATGCAGCGTGCAGATATGGGGATGGTTCAGCGCCGCGATCGCTCGCGATTCGTACTCGAAGCGGTCGCTGAAGCTCTCGTCGGAAACCTTGATCGCAACCGTACGGCCCAGGCGCGTGTCCGTTGCCCGGAACACGACCCCCATGCCGCCCTTCCCCAGCGGCGCCTCGATTCTGTAAGGGCCCAGCCGCGACCCGGCCACCAGTTGAGGACCCGACCCGCCCGCGATCAGGTCCGCCGCGCGCTGGTCGAGCAGCTTGCCGCCGCTTTCGGAGTCCTGCGCCAGAAGTTTCTCGACTTCCCGCCGCAACTCCGGATCGGCGCCCGCCAGAACGCCCGCGCCCTTCTCACGAGCGCAGTGGTACAGTTCCTCGATTTGGCGCAGCCGCTCCGGACTCATGCGAATGCCTCAATAATACCGTTTAATCCCATCGGCGTTCATCGGCGTTCATCGGCGGCCATCAATCTTCTACGCGGTGTACAATCGATACTCGATCAACGGATGGACGACCCGACCTCTGAAACCACGCAGCTTCTACGTGCCTGGGCCGGCGGCGACCGCGCCGCGCTCGAGCGCCTCATGCCGCACGTCTACCGCACCCTGCGCCGCATCGCCGGACGCCACATGCAAAACGAGCGCGAAGGCCACACCCTCCAGGCCACCGCCCTGGTGCACGAGGCCTACCTGGAGCTGGTCGATATCACCAACGTGGATTGGCAGCACCGCGCCCACTTCTTCGCCGTATCGGCCGAAGTCATGCGCAATATTCTGCTCGACCGGGCGCGGAAGCGGCTCGCTGCCAAGCGAGGCGGCGACGCCGAGCGCGTGAATCTGGATGATCTGCCGGACGCCGGCGCGGTCCGCGCGCGCGAACTGATCCATCTCGACGACGCGCTCAACGCGCTGGCGAAGTTGGACCCGCGCAAGGCCCGGGTCATCGAGCTCCGTTTCTTCGGTGGCCTCAGCGTGGAAGAGACCGCCGAGGTGCTCTCAGTGTCTCCGGAAACCGTCATGCGCGATTGGAAGTTCGCCCGCTCCTGGCTGCAAGCCGAAATCAGCGGCGCCTAGGCCCGCGCCCGCGCGGAGCGGGCCTGAATCCCCACGCGGGCTGAACCCCGCCCTCCGGCGCTCTCGGCAGCCCACCAAAAATACTCCGAGCCGATGACAGTTCCGCCCGTCCCTTTGCGCCTACAGGTGCGAAGAGGATGGCAGAAAGCGCTCGGGGCTGCTGCCCGCCTCACAAATTCACACTCGGGGGGAGACTCACATGACAAAGACTGTTTTCAGGATTTGCGCGATTTCCGCGCTGGCTTTGGCCGCGTCGCCGATGCTTCTGTCCGCCCAGGACAAGCCGGGCCTGGAGGGCGTGTGGGATGTCAGCGTCACGGTTACGAACTGCCAGACCGGCGCTCTCATCCGGACCGTCCGCAGCATCCAGATGTTCGACCATCACGGCTCTTTCACGGAGACCGCGAACACGTTCCTGCGCGGGAGCAGCCTCGGCAGCTGGGCCCACGCCCATGACCAGAACTACGACGCGACCTACTGGTTCTTCCGCTATAAATCGGACGGGACCTTCTCGTCGTTTGCCAAGTCTCTCGACTCGATCGAGCTCGCTCAGGACGGAAGCACCTTCACGGCATCGGGGACCATACAGGACTTCGATGCGACGGGCGCCTCGATCTCAATCGGCTGCTTCACCCACGCCGCGACGCGGCTAACCGCTCCGCCCAAGGAAGACTGATCGCATCGGACCCTGCGGGCCAGACCATCCTCGATTGGGCTGGCCCGCCCATCCCACCCAGCAGATCTTTCGCCCCGCCCTTGACTAACTGCACTTTATGACGTAAAGTACTTGTCATGGCAGAAGCTGGACTCACCGCCGCCGCCCCCGCGCCGCCCAAGCCCTTCTCCGTCGATATCGTGGTCGTCAACGTGCCGCGCTACCGTGCCGGCCACGAAGTTGATTTCGTGCCGCCGATCACCGGTATTCATCTGGCGGCCATCACTCCCCCGCACTACCGGGTCCGCGTGATTCACCAACAGATTCAACCGATCGATTTCAACACCGCGGCGCATCTGATCGCGCTTTCCTTTTTCACCGGCTTCGCCACGGAAGCTTACCACCTCGCCCGCGAATTCAAGCGCCGCGGAAAACAGGTCGTAGCAGGCGGCCCCCACGCGACCTTCAGCCCGGATGAGGTACTGGAACACTGCGACAGCGTCGTGATCGGCGAGGCGGAATCGGTGTGGGCCGAGCTCTTGCATGACGCCGCCGGCGGTCGTCTTCGCCAGAGATACATCGGCGAAGCGCTCCCTCTGAGCGGAATACCAACCCCGCGCTACGATCTTCTTCCTCGCCGCTTCTTCGTCCGGCGCGTGGTCCAGGCGACGCGTGGGTGTCCGTTCCATTGCTCGTTCTGCACGGTCCCGACAATGAACCCCGGCTTTCGCACCCGCCCGGTCGCGGAGGTGATCGAGGACGTCCGGTACAATCGCTTCCCCCGCTGGTGGCAACGCAAGCTGGTGTGGTTCTGGGATGACAACCTGACCGCCAAGCGAGCCTACATCCGTGAGCTCCTCGCCGCCATGATTCCCCTGCGAAAGTGGTGGTTGACTCAGGCCAGCCTGGACATCGGCGACGACCACCGGCTGCTCGATCTGATGCAGGAATCCGGCTGCATCGGAATCTTCTTTGGAATCGAATCGTTCGGCGTCGAGTCCCTGAGGGACGCCCAAAAACCCCAGAACAAGATCGGCACCTACAAAACGCGAATCCGTGCCCTGCACGACAGGGGGATCTGTGTCATGGCCGGATTCATCGCCGGCTTCGATGGCGACACTCCCGATTCGATCGTCGCGATGGCCAGGGAACTTTACGACACCGGCGTGGATGTTCCGTTTCTCAGCGTTCTCACTCCCTATCCCGGCACTCCGGCCTACGCTAAGCTTGCGAGCGAGGGGAGACTCCTCCCCAACCGCGGCTGGGAGTTCTACAACGGGTTTAACGTTGCCTTCAAACCCCGGGGCATGTCCCCCGAGCAGTTACTGCAAGCGCACCGCGCTCTCTGGCGCGAGGCCTTTTCCCTGAAGTATTCGTTCCTGAGGGTCGCCCGATCGTTTCGCCGGCTTCGCTTCGGCGCGTTCCTGATGTGCCTGGTGATGAACGCGTTCTACTGCCTCAAGTGTCTCCGCGGCAATGAGCCAAGGGCGTTCGAGGATGCAACCGCGCCTCGCCGGCAATCTCACGCGGCGCCGTCTTATCGCCTCTCGACCTAACGCCGCCCCGCCATTCCCGCCGCTATCCTGGTCTTATATGCCCCGCCTCCTCATCATCGGAGCCACCGGCACAATCGGCCGCCAGGTGGTCTCTCAACTGCCAACCACCGGCCCGCAAATCCGCGCCCTCGCCCGCGACCCGCTCGCCGCCGCCTTGCCGCCCCACGTCGAAGTAGTGCGCGGAGACCTCACCCTCCCCGACACTCTGGACGAATGCCTCGCCGGCGTCGATACGGTCTTCCTGGTGTGGACCGCCCCGCCGCCCGCCGTCGGCCCGGCCCTGGAGCGCATCGCGAAGCACGCACGCCGCATCGTGTACCTCTCCGCTCCGCTCAAGACACCGCACCCGTTGTTTCAGCAGCCCAGTCCCCTCCGCGCGCTGGGCGTACGAATCGAGCAGCTCATCGAAGCCTCGGGACTGCAGTGGACCTTCCTGCGCCCCGGAATGTTCGCCGCCAATGCGCTGGCCTGGTGGGCGCCCCAGATCCGCGCCGGCGCCGATG